>JAOUJM010000254.1 GCA_029883265.1 Gammaproteobacteria bacterium | reverse complement strand
ATGTGGCAAGGTGGGCTTGTCGCGAAAAAAATTCAAAAACTTGTTGTGCGCTACCAACTCCCGTCACCACCTTCGCAATCCCCTTGGATAGCGACTATTCGTGGGCAATCAGAAAATATTAGTTTTGGCAAACAAGCCAGTTTGATTTTTCCTGCAAGTAGTACCGTTACCGGGGTTGTGCAGCAGTCTAACCGCCGTGCTCCAATTAAAGCGGGTGCTGAAGAATATCGAGCGCCATGAAGTTAACAGTTTTTTTTGCTAGTTTAGTCATTCTATTGAGCGCCTGTGTGCATCCTATTGAGTCGCGTGAAGAAACTTATGATGTAGGTTCTATCGTCATTGAGCAATGCGATGACTCGATTAGTGAAGAGCAAAGTGAAAACACGATTGCAGGTTATGTTTGTTTTGCCAAGCGGTTTGTCGAGTACGAACAGGTAGAGCAAACACTTCGACCAATAATCAAATGGAAAGCAGCGCGTGCAGGCTTTGTTGTGGTTCAGCTTTTGTCTGCGGATGATGACATTATTGCAAGAACAGTTGCAGATGAAAATGGACTCTATGATTTTCAAAATCTTAATTTAAATGTAAGCAGCAATTACCGTTTGCGTGCGCTTAGTCAAACACAATTGAATGATACAACGAATACGGTGATCGGCTGGAGTGAGCTACCTTATGCCTGGTCGAACCCAAGTTTTCAGTCCGATTTAAGCAAAGGAATAAGGCAAAATATAGTGATCAATGCAGCGAACGTAGCACCTGCATTTAATATTCTTTCAACGTTTATAATCGGGCAGCAATTTTTAAACGACGTGGCAGGGATTGTCAGAGTTGAGGATCTGAATTCGGTTTGGTATTCGGGCTTTAATGCTTATACTTCTTATTGTCCTGGAAATGCGAACTGCGATCCCGCGAATACTATTTTCGTAACAGGTGATGTTATTGATAATGATGCTCATGATGACCGAGTCGTGTTGCATGAATATGGCCATTTTGTTTTATTTAATTATTCACGTGATGATAGCTTGGGAGGTGCTCATTTTAATCACGATAATCGCCAGGATTTACGTTTGTCTTGGTCCGAAGGTTTTGCCACTGCCTTTCAAGCCATGGCAAGGGATTATGCTGGAAACGATCGACCTGAAATTTATGTTGATACCAATAACACAGGTTTGCCAACAGTGTTTTATAGTGTTGAGGAACCGAGCGGTCTCCATGGTTTATCGCCAAAAGGCATGGCGAGTGAAGTCGCGGTGAGCGCCGTATTGTGGGATATATATGATGGTGGGCATGGTGAGTCCTATGATCAAGTTTCCCGCGAGTTTAATAGTTTATGGGATACCTTGACGGCCTTACAGCATGATAGAGATGTGAATTTCACCCACTTTAATCGTCATTGGCAGGGCTCCTCCTTGACATCGATTTATGATTATTTTTCTATTGATTTTTCAGCTGATGTTTATGAAATCAATGATGATTACCAAACTGCGCAAATGATCAATACGGACTTAAGCTATCAAGCCAGCTTGCACACACGAAATGATGATGATTGGTATAAAGTTTATTTGAATGCCAATATTGAATACGAAGCATTTACTTCAGACTCCATTAATGGCGCAGATACAGTGCTTGAGCTTTATCGAGTGGATGATGTTGGTTTGCAATTTATAAAAGCCCATAATGGCACGTCAGATTTTAACGACCGTGTTTATGTGCAGGATGAAAAATCCGGACGAATTCTTTTTGAACTGGATTCGTATTTGAACTTTCGACCTAGTGATAGTGGCTTCTATTATTTACGTGTACGCCGCTGGGGTACCCATGCTCGCGATAACGTCACAAGCTATGACTATATCCCCAGATATGGTAACTATAGTTTGAAGGTTAACACCGTGCCGCAAGCACAAGTCTCAAGCTGATTCTGTTTTTCGCTCAAGAATTGTTTCGGCGCTCTCATCCACATCAGATGCCTGCATAATTTCAAAATAGTCCTGGTAGTTCGCTTTACCAGCCATGCGTAACTTGACATAAGCAAATGATATTTTGTTTAGCATAAAAAAACTGACTAGAAAAATAACCGATGTAATGGCCTCGAAGATAAAAAACGCGGGAGGGAATTTATCAACAAGCATGGCAAAAGTAAAAAAATAAACAATTAGAATCATGCCCATGGAGGCACCTAAGGTGATTTTAAAACTGCGCTGCTTGTCTTGAATAAGTTGTATGATTTCAATGTCAGTCTGACTCACGTTTTACTCCTGCTTACGCGTATGTACGTGAAAATTATCAATGCCCGGATAGTATCATGAAATACATGACTGCGGCTATGCTGCCGACGGGGGTAGTCTTGACTAATCGAATGAGTGCTAGTTTCTGAGGCCTACGCCTTTGTTCAGTAACTGCATACTCCAGGCGATAAGTAAAACGATGAAAATAAGAATGATGGAAAAAGCCAAACCAATATCAATATCCGATGCACCTAGAATACCGTAACGAAATGCGTTTATCATGTACAAAATGGGATTGGCCAGGGAAGCGGTCTGCCAAAATTCGGGTAGCATTTTAATGGTGTAAAAAATACCGCCGAGATATGTCAGGGGTGTCAGTACGAACGTTGGGATAATAGAAATATCATCAAAACTTTTTGCATAGACAGCGTTGATAAATCCGGCAGCTGCAAACAATGTTGCGGTTAAAACCACTACCAGGAAGCTAATGCCCCAGTTTTCAATTTTTAAATCGGTAAAGAACATGGATATAATAGTCACGACAATACCCACACAGACACCACGCGCTACGCCACCGGCGATATAACCGGCGAGAATAATTCCGTTTGGTGTGGGCGAGATCAGCATTTCTTCAACGTGTTTTTGAAATTTAGCACTATAAAACGAAGACACTACATTGCTATATGCATTGGTGATGACGGCCATTAAGATTAAACCGGGAACGATGTAGTCGATGTAGGCATAGCCATCCATTTTGCCAATGCGTGAGCCAATAAGGTTGCCGAAAATTACAAAATATAATGTCGTGGTTATCGCTGGTGGAACCACAGTTTGCACCCAAATTCGCGCAAAGCGTAATATTTCTTTGGTGAGAATGGTTCTGAAGGCAATATATTGTTGTGCAAGTTTCATCGGGTTTAACCTTGGGTATGCGTTAGCGATTCAGTTTCGTTACGTTCGACCAGGCCCATGAATAATTCTTCAAGGCGATTGACTTTATTACGCATACTAATGACATCAATACCGTGATGACTCAGTTGTACAAATAATTCGTTGATTGATTGTTGTTTGGCAATGCCAACTTCAATGGTGGTGTCGTCGATAAGCTGTAATTCAAAGTTTTCCAGCTGTGGTAAACTGGAATTGAGTGCTTTGATATCCAGCACAAAGGTTTCGCAGTTGAGTTGGTTGAGCAATGCCTTCATGCTAGTATTTTCAATAATGCGGCCTTCATCGATGATCGCAATGTTTTTACATAAGGATTCAGCTTCATCAAGATAGTGAGTGGTTAAAATAATAGTTGTGCCTTGTTGATTGAGCTGCCGCAAATATTTCCACATGGAGTGGCGGATTTCGACATCGACGCCTGCAGTTGGTTCATCGAGGATTAATAATTTTGGTTCGTGAACCATAGCGCGAGCGATCATTAAACGTCGTTTCATACCACCGGATAAATTGCGCGCCATTTCTTTGCGTTTATCCCACAAGCCTAATTGTTTCAATAAATGCTCAGTGCGCGCATTAGCTTGGCTTCTGGAAATGCCATAAAACCCGGCCTGGTTAAGCACGATTTCAATAACTGGCTCAAACACATTAAAATTGAATTCCTGTGGCACCAAACCTAAAAATTCTTTGGCGTTACTAGGGTCCGCATCCAAATCCGTATTAAAAATTTTGACTGAACCAGCGGTTTTGCGAACTAAAGAGGAAACTATTCCAATTGTGGTTGATTTACCTGCGCCATTAGGGCCAAGTAAAGCAAAAAAATCACCTTGCTTGACTTGTAAGTCAATGCCACGCAAGGCCTGAAAGCCATTACGGTAAGTTTTGCTTAGTTGTTTGATATCCAGTGCGAATGTCATGAGCTCTCAATGTTTATAAGCGAGTGCTTATCTTACTCTGTTCTGTCGAGCAAGCAAACGGCTTAATTTGGTTTCTTAATGATTATCAATTAGTTGTCCAGATCGTGCGCAAACCCAGGCTTCAATGTAATTGGCACCAGCAATTTTCAGGCAGTGGGCTAGCTCAAATAAAGTTGCACCCGTGGTCATCACGTCATCGATTAGTGCAATACGGCTTGCAGGCAATCTACGTACCGCAAATACATTATGCATGTTTTGCAAACGTGCTTTGCCGAGCAAATCGGCTTGCGCAATATTTGCCCGGGGGCGTACGCAGCAGTTGTAATCAATAGGGAGGTCTAATGTTTTCGCTACAACTTTGGCTATTTCCAAAGCTTGGTTGTAACCTCGGCTGCGCAGACGCTGGGAATGCAATGGCACTGGGATGATGACATCGATTGTTTGATAGTGGCTTTGTTGCTTGATTGCCTGGGCCAATTCCATTGCCAAGAAAGGGATAAATCGATGCTGGCCTTGAAACTTGATACTTTGCAGTAAAAAGTCCACGGGTGTCTCGTAATGAAACGCACTTACGCTATGGTCAACTGCTGGTGGTTTGCTCTGACAGCGACCGCATAAACCTTTTTCTATATGATTCAAGCCTGGAGTTGGCGATCCGCACTGATAGCAAGCACTTACTAATCTGGATAGATTTGAGTTACAATCTGGACAAATCGTTGCCTGCGTAGAAAATTGGCCGCATAAGCCACAATAACCGTTCAGGCCCGTATTTTGAATAATATTTCGCCAGATGTTTGATTTCATATTCAATATTTAGTTGACAGTGGTCGTTTATTCACTAAACTGCCAGCGATAACCGCCTGGTGCCCAAGGAGCTCATATGCCTGACAATATAGTCTATCAACGAATTGATGATTTTACTCACCGTGTGTTGAACGGCGGAGAAATTAGCACAACGGAAGCGCGCTGGTTGCTTTCATTAGAAAATGAATATCTAAGCTGGCTGATGGCTGGTGCAGACCGTATACGTAAAAACTTCCGTGGCGAAGAAATCGAAGCTTGTGCTATTTCAAATGTGCGCTCGGGAAATTGCTCGGAAAACTGTTCGTTCTGTGCTCAAAGTGGTCATTATAAAACAGAATCGCCGGTCCATAACTATATTCCTAAAGAGCAATTACTCGAACAAGCAGAAAAAGCCCGTCAATGGGGTGTTAGTGATTTAGGCATTGTTTCCAAAGGTTGGGGTGTGCGCTCGGAAAAAGAACACCAGCAACTGGGTGAGTATTTTGATTTGTTGAGTGAGCAATCGGATATTGGTCGCTGCGCCAGTTTAGGTGTATTGGATGCCAACAACGCTCAGCGCTTAAAACAGGCGGGTTTAGAAAATTATCACCATAATCTCGAATGCGCCGAAAGTTTTTTCGATGAAGTTTGTAGTACGCATACTTATCAAGAAAATATCGACACCATTAAAGTGGCACGTGAAGTGGGTATGCGTGTGTGTTCGGGCGGTATTCTTGGCATGGGTGAAAATTTAGATCAACGTATTGAGCTCGCGGAAACCTTGCGTCGCTTGGATGTAGAGTCAGTGCCCTTGAATTTTCTTAGCCCGGTTTTGGGCACACCGATGGGTGATCGTCAGCCGATGCAACCCATGGAAATTTTGCAAACCATCGCCGTGTTTCGTTACATGTTGCCACGCGCAGAAATTCGTATTGCCGGTGGTCGACAATTTTTACGTGATCTTCAAGCCATGATTTTTATGGCAGGTGCGTCAGGAATTATGATTGGTGATTATTTAACGACAAAAGGCCGTCAAGTCGAAGATGATTTGCAAATGATGCGCGATTTAGGTTTGCAAATACGTGGAGATACACAACAACGTCGTCAAGTACAAGCAAATAAAAAGCTTGAAGATATTTCAGTGAGTTTGCAAGCTTAAGCGGAATGTGTTTTGAGTATAGAATCGGCTTGGGGTTTACAAACGACTTTAGATCAACAGCAAGCCTCGCATCATTATCGCCGCCGCCGCACACTTGATTCGGCGCAAGGTCCGATTGTTCAAGTCGATGGTAAGGCATTTATTGCGTTTTGCAGTAATGACTATTTAGGCCTGGCGAATCATCCCGCACTAGTTAACACGAGCCAACAAGCCTTGCAGCAGTGGGGTGTTGGCAGTGGTGCAGCGCACTTGATTTCCGGCCACCAAACACCGCATGAACAACTTGAACAACAAATAGCTGCTTGGACCGGACGCGAACGTGCCTTGGTTTTTTCCACAGGATTTATGGCTAACCTCGGTGTGATAACTGCGCTGATGGGGCGTGATGATGTGGTGTTTCAGGATCGTTTAAATCATGCGTCCTTAATCGACGCGGGTTTAGCCAGTGGTGCCAAGGTCGTACGTTATCAACATAGCGATATGCGAAGTCTGGAACAGCAATTACAAACGCATCAAGGTCGACGTCGCTTAGTCGTTAGTGACGGCGTTTTCAGTATGGATGGTGATCGC
>JAOUJM010000508.1 GCA_029883265.1 Gammaproteobacteria bacterium | reverse complement strand
GATTTTATGAATCCGAACGACCAACTTTTTCAGTAGAAAATAGGTGATCGCCGAGAGTGATAACCAAATCAGTAGCGACAGACCCGAGAATTTAACACCCAACAAAGAGATTGGACCCAGAATCTCCTCTTCTGTTTGTTCTACCACGATGGTCCATCCCGAGTCATAGAATGGCATGGACGCACCCAATAATCGTTTACCGGACTGACTTTCATAGAAGCCCATCGCTTCGCCACAGCCTGTTGTGACCCCAGCATTGGTTTCATAAATCCCGTTGTTACAGTTTGGATCAGAACTACCCTTTTGTGTTCTTTCCCACGGAAAGACTGAACCTTTGTGATTAAGAAGAGCATTGGGAGTAACTCGAGACTCCGTAATCATGACGTTATTTTTGTTTACTATATAGTAGTCAAATGTTTTTCCCACTCCCGCGAGATAGAATGCACCCATATCGCCTTCAAGATTACCTATTTCGCCATTGACGATATTAGTTAACATTCTTGCATCGGCATGAACAATAATTTCCCCGACACTATTGGAGGCACGGAAACTAATTTGTGGAACACCGTCGTGTATGTGTACGTCGGAGTATCCAAATGTAGCATCGGGCTCATCCGAAATTCCTCTCCCAACCCTCCCGGGGTCTGAAGAAAGAACAATGCGTCCATCGTTGACATAATCAATTGAACGATAGACTTCCCAGGTTGGAATCTTTCGCATTCCGGAATTTATCTCCTCCTTAAATGGGTGATCCTCGACGTTAAATACATCTGTTTTTATGATGGTAGAAAAATAGTCGGAGATAGATTCATCTGACTGGATTTCCATTAAGACGGATAGCTGTTTTGCTAATTTTTCGTTTTGCCCCAGAAATCGAATCACCCCTTGCTGTTTAGCATCGACAAAATTCATCAGGCCACCAACCGCGGTGACTACGTTCGTACGATAAACTTGGTCAAAAATAAACCAAGTGTTTACAAAAATGATCGGTAAGAACCCTGCAGACAACAAGAGCAGGGTTTTCCACTGCAATTCTAAACGGTTCCAAAGAGTCATAAATATAAACCGAGCCTAACTATTAGTATATAGGTGGTTTCGGCAGCTACGTCGATTATCTTTACCCACCAATCAATCCACTCCCTTACAAATAGTCGGTAAGAGCTTTTCAATATGACAGATTGTTTTTTTTGAAATTATCGAACACCGTTTTAAAATACTTAAACGGTTCGAGCAGTTGGCTCAGGCCGATTGAATCAATGTAGATATTCGCACTGGCGTTGACCGATGGAGAGAATCCCGATGATATGACCTTTCTATACTTGCAAGTGATGTAGTGCTATTTAAGCACCGGGCAATGTGAATGAAGAAATTATTTATCAGGCTTCTATTAGACTCGATTTTCATAAAGAGAAAATTGCAGTGGCTATTGCCTGCCCAGAACCAGGAAGCGAAATCCATTTCTGGGAGCATAACGATAATGCCGCAATTGCAACAACAGAACTGTTCAACAAACTCAAAAATAGATATCGAAGGCTGCTCATCTGTTATGATGCCGATCCTTGTGGTGACAAACTTTACCATCAACTCACAACCAAAGGAATTGAGCGGAAAGTAGTTACGGAATCTCGAATTCCAAGGTTACCAATTGATCGTACTAAAAT
>JAOUJM010000037.1 GCA_029883265.1 Gammaproteobacteria bacterium | reverse complement strand
CGCTGATAAGCCCACCAATAATTCCACCTTGCTGTCTAAATATTCATTTTTGTGTGTGGACTCATAGAATGCACTATATTTTTCTTGATGATTTTTTGTAAGCATATTAATTTCCTTAGTTTAGAATACAAACATTCTTCTAATTTTTAATTTACCGTCAACTTCACTGAAGCTATCTCACAAAACGCCGTATTGATGCTGAAAAAATACCAGGTTTCTCTTAACTTATTCATTAGACCTTTTACTATTAAGGTGCTGTTTAATTCCCGGCCACTCATTTTTTATAATGCTAAATATTACCGAATCTCGTATTCTTCCATTTGGCATCACCATGTGATTTCTCAAAACACCCTCTTCTTTAGCACCTAACCTCAATAAAGCATTTCTCGATTTTAAATTGAGATAATCCGTTAAAAATTCAACACGGTTCATATTTAATGTCTCAAACGCATACTCCAACATTAAATATTTAGCCTCGGTATTTACTCTAGTCCGCTGAAATGTTTCAGCAATAAAGGTGTAACCGATTTCAATTCTTTGATACGGAAAATTTGCTTTCATGAATCGTGTAGACCCAACCACTTTATCCGAAATCTTGTCGATCGTAACAAAAGTCAATTCATCGCCAATCGCCTGAGCACTGATTGCCTGTTCAATAAATCCGTCGATTGCTTCTAGTGGAGGCACCAGCGTAACAAACAATTTCCATAGCTCACCATCGCTTATAACATCACAAAGCGCACTTTTATGCTCATAACAAATGGGCTCCAGTCGAACATACTTGTTTTCCAGGACTATTTTATCTAGTTTCATGGTTTCCACATTGTTTTAACGAAAGGTCTAAGTTGCAAGACATTAATCATCTCCTCCATCGGTTCTGTTTCCTATTTCTGATTTTGCTATACACATCTGGTCTTTTGTTGCCCAATTTGACCAGTCCATATCGCGGAGACTGACCAGGGAGAAATAGACAAAGAAAAAGCCGAAGATCGATATTAACAGTGTTGCCATAAGCAGTAGAAATTTCTGCAACCTTCATGTCTTTTTTGACTTTTTTACAAGATAAAGTGATAGACAACAGGACATAGCCCAAATCCATAGAAATATTATTTGCATTAAACTCATTTTTTGTCTTATAAGTATTCGATGCGACGAGTACCGCAACTAACACGATTCACCTAATATTAAAAACAGGATTCTTTTCTAAGCCTATCGAACAATCTAAGGAAGTGATAGCCTCCTATATGCAAACCATGATTCAGATGAAACTTGTGAGCGGCATATCGTGTTACTCGTGAGTTCACGTGCAATTGATGGCAATTGTTTTTTTCGCATAATCGAATAGCTATTCAAGGAGCTTCGCTCCATAACCCGCGGAGCGATATTGACTATCGCTGACCAAGTCATCAACATAGCGGTACTTTCTCCATGAAAAACTATCACTGATAAAAAAACCAGCAAGCGATTTTACAATAGCCGAATGTAATAAAAAAACCAGCTTGTACCCATTGGATTCTAGGCTACGCATTTGAGAAATAATATCATCTTCTCGCAGACTTTCGTGAAGCTGTTGTAGCACAGCATAACAGGCTAGAATTTCCTTATCGGTTTCCACCAACTTAATTGATTCCATAGCCGTTTCCATTCCTCGATTTTGCTATTGAGAAAAGGCAGCGAGACAAAACCGACGCTATTGTCATCCGAGTGTATTTTGCCTTGTTAGCTTTACTAATATTACAGGCTATAATTTATTTTTCTACTTGTCATCGATATCAATTGATCTCAATATTGTTAAAACTTGTTTGAAAAGCACACCATTTTCTTCCTGCGGTATTGGTGTACTGCTCATCACTCCTGACGCGCCCATAAAATCACCCGTTCCGCCAATTATACTAATCATTGATGTACCAATATCCGCTTCTCGTCCTGAAACGATTATCGTTCCAGAATACCCGGACTTTTCTTCAAACGACAACGTCCAAGTACATTGACCGAAATTATTGTTTGGATCATCTGGCAAACTTGGATGATCAGTACTTGAAAAATCGGGTGCTCCAGGATCGGTTCTAATACAATATCCTGCATTGCGACCAATAACAGTATTTGAATCGGATGCTAATAATTTTTGGTCAAATACAAAAACATCGCCAGGTGAATCCAAGCCATCTCCTGAATCCGCCGCTTGACGAATTCCCCCATCTGCCCGACCGTCAGCAAACGTTACGATAGTGGTTTTGTCATCTGCACTCACCTGGAAACTCATCAATACCAGAAAAACAATAATTGCTAAAACTAAAACTCTACGTATATCCATATACTTTTCTCCTTTAGGTCTTATAATGCAAATTTAGAATTACAACTTTGTTTTATTTGATACAGTAGTTTCGCCAGCGACAACCAGAATGCCACAACGGTCAACAAACTGCTCTGTTTTCGCAAAGGGAAATGGTAGCATGACCGAGTTGATTGCCGTTGTCATACATTTTTAGTTCGCTAAACTAATTGCACTTACATTAAGCAGCGAAAGCTTCTCAAGAAAACCTTTAATGTTATTTTTCCCTGATCCTTCATTAGCCAATCTAAGTCTTTTTATGGCAATAGCAGCATCTCCAAACGTCGCGGTAAAAGGCGCGACTACAAGCTCATCTAAGACTACTTTATTGGTCTTTGTATCTGTAAGAATATAATTGACATGGGTAGTAACTTTCAAATCAAGCCCAAACAGTGGTTGATCAACTTTCACTAAATTTACTTTCAACTGATATCGTCCGTTTTCTGACATGAGCCCCTGACTAGTAAGACTTAGTTTTAGCGCCTCTTGAAAAGCTTCGTTACTAATTTCTGATGTCCAGAGAGGATTTGTTTTCTCTCCACCGTCAACGCCTGACAATCCTATTTCTTTTTTTAAGGCCTGCTCATATTTAAACTTTGATGTTTCGGTATACGCCATATTTTCAAATTTTGCGCCAGAAGCACAGCCAATAAGTAATACTACAGCAATCAATAATGCCAATAATTTTATTTTTTTCATACGACCTCTCCATTTATTAATCTACTTTTATACATAACATTTAAACATCAAAACATCAAAACATCAAAACATCAAAACATCAAAACATCAAAACATCAAAACATCAAAACATCAAAACATCAAAACATCAAAACATCAAGCCATTTTGACTAAATCATTCTTCCAATTTTAAAACTTTTCATTCGGTTACTTTAACGATGAACACCACAATCTATTTTGGAATTGTCAGATGATAACAGGTGTTCCTCTTAATTTTTTAAGCACAATATCATACCGTGAAAGTTGGTTGAATTATTTAGGTTCTTGGCCATATGTGCGTTTGCAGAGTGTATACCGCGCCAGGTTCTCACGCAAACATGGAGCTAATTCTTGATTTTGCATATGAAAACATCTGCGCGGTTTTCTTATAGAAAATAAACAATAACTATTAGTCCCTAATGATGTTATATCCGAAATTAATCCATTGCTGATAGATTGAGATTGCAAAGTCAAACTTCAGGTCTTAACAAAACCAGACTGGTGATTTTTTCGACAAAACACAAGAACACAGCAGAATTCCGGCAAGGGAATAATTTTTTTGCTTTGCTAAATAAGAAAATTCATGAAAAGAAAACTAAAATATCTTGATTTGCTTTGAGCATAGAAAAGACTATTTGCAGTTTTTGGTTGTTTTTTTATTCTCAGCAAAAGGCATCGCCACAGCAAAATACACTGCCCACTTTAGCCTTACGCTAGAAACAAAAAACGCATTGCTCAACGAACAATGCGTTTAGTTTTTTGAAACAGTTCAGGTGCTACGTAATCTAATCGGCGGCAAATTTCTGCAAATTAGTTCTTAGCTCAACCGCTTTGATTTTATATAAACGCGCGTTTTCATTATCAGGTGTTATTTCCAATACTTGATCCCAAAGCGCAATGGCTTTATCTAATTCCTGACGACGTTGTGCCTGTAATGCACGCTTATAAATAACGTCTACAACATCTGGCTTTACCTTGTCTAACCAAACTTTGGCTTCGATGTGTTGCGCATTTAACTTCAGTGCTTTACGAAAAGCGTCATACGCGGCAATCGCATCATTTGATTTCATCGCGTTAATACCATCATTGAACACTGCTTCAGCTTCAACATCACGCTCTAATTGTTTTTGTGCAGTCAAGACACTGGCATTGTCGGCATCAAGATCTGCGGCTTTATCCAGATACTCACCTGCGGATTTATTTTCTCCATTATCACGAAAACGCTCGGCCTGTTTCACATAAGCGGAAATCAATAGCGCTTTCACTTTGGTTGGATCAAAGTCGCCTTCAACATTTTCTTCTAGAACACGCTCTAACTCAGCCACCACTTTTTTATAACGCTGCTTACTAAAATCCTTGGTTGCTTTACGATAGGCCACTTCGACAGGCGATTCAGCGGGTTTTGGTTTAGCAACAGCCACTTTCGGTGCCGCACCAGGAATTCGAAGCACCTGACCAACCGTCACACGGCTTGGATTATCAATATCATTATACTTGGCCAATATATGGAATTTTAATGCATCGTTCATAAATTCCTTGGCAATACCTGATAAGGATTCACCTTCTTGGACCGTGTGATTAAAATGTTTGTCTCCAAGTTCTGCTTTTGCATCAGCATTAATTTGATGAAGTAATTTTTTTGCAATCTTATTATGTGGGTCCAGCACTAAAGCCTCTTCCAATGCAGCACTTGCAGTCACCTCATCACCGACTTGCAGCCATTTAACAGCTTCTCGCCAATAGCCTTTTGAGGTTTTATAACTGGGAAATGCTTGAGCGACCGGCTCTGCTGGTTCTGCTTCAACCGTTTGCGTAGGCTCTTCGACTTTCTTTGCTACTTTGGTTTCAGCTTTCGCTTTTGGCTTTTTAGTCTTTGCTACTTGCATGTCTATGCCAGGATTGGGCAAAGTCCCACAAGCAGTAAAAGCAACAGCCACAACAGCCGCCAGTAAAACCACTTTTAGTTGATTTGAAAAATTAATGCCACTTGTTTGTGTCATGCTCATTTTATTACTCGCTTTATATTTTAGCAGCCACGCTTAATTTAAAATTGATAATGAAAACCCAGACTGGTTAGGATGATGTCCGCATCAATGCCTGTAACTTCGCCTTCTATTGTGAAGCCACTAAAACTCAGACCGAAGCCGCCACCGCCGCTCATACCAAAATCCTGGGCTAAATTGGATTCGCCATTAGGTGTATTATTTTCTACGTTCTCATACAAGGCACCGACTTTGGCTTTTAGAAAAAAACCACGGCTAAGTGAAAAACGATAGACACCATAAAAACTGGTGGTAAGAATTTCGTATTGTCCAATGCCATTGCTTTGCGAATATTCGCCACCACCAACGCTTCTATTGAGATCGACTTCCAGGGATATGTTTTTATCCAAGCCATAACCGGCATAAACACCGACGGTAGCCATTGGTGTTGCATCATCCAAATTCATAATCATCAGGCCAGTTTTAAGCACTGAATATGTGTCACCACTCGCGGCATGTGCGGAATTCACGCCCATCCAAAGCAACATCAACAAAATCAAAAACGGTATTTTTATTTTCATCACGACACCATATTATTGCAAATTAAGCACACGTACTTCGGCATTGTCTTCTCCAGGATGGCCGCCAAAAATTATTTTATCAGGCATACCTTGAACTTTAATGTAATAGGAGTGCTCACTGCCAAGTTCATTACTCACGCCCCAAGCCTGATATTCTGTATCACCGACTTGAGCGACCATGCCTTCAAGTGGATATTCCAGCGTGCATTTTTCGGGTAACACGCCCGGTTCGCCAACGGCTTGATGAGTGATTTGTACATTATCACCATGAACCCCTGCCATTACGCCCTTCCAAGTGTCAGAGCGTGGCCCAAATTCTAACCATAAACCAAAGGCTGGGTTTGCTCGCACGGAAAAACGATAGTCCGGAGCTTCAATTTTTTTACTCCGATATAAACCAGCAACTAGTTTTGATGCCCATTGCGGTTCTTCGGCAGCCGAAAATAACCTTATATCGCTTAGCATTTGCGGTAGATTTTCCTGCTGTGGATGAAAATCCAAGGCAAGTAAAAATATAGGAAAATTATAGCCACGATTTTCTTTAACTTGTGCAGCTATCAAAGACAGAGCAAAACGGTTGGATTTTTTATTGAAATGCTCTTCATCACAAACCATTAACCACGCGTCCGGGCCATCGGCTTTACATAACACTTCACTTAATTCTGTCCACGCCAAACGCTCATGATCGTCATTCCATTCAGCTCCTGAGGTTTCTACACCTTTTATGCTGAGTTCTTGAACAGCCATAGCGGGTACAAAACCGGGTCCTTCGTCGGCCATCCAACTAATCCATATGTTTTTCTTTTTGCTCATTTTAGACGAGTATCCTATGTCAAAAAAAACGCGTATTGAGACCCATAGCTAAGTCTGCAATTTATCACAAAACATTAACGCTGTCTGGCATTTGGCGAATGAAATAGTATAGATTGGATAAATTTACGGGTGCTTAAATATTAATCAACCGCTACAATATTGCTGGGTTTGACGCTACTTGCATTATTTAATAAGCAAATAAAACACTCGGGTATTAATCACAACCAATGGCAAAGCTGCTCTTTAATGATTTCACTCAGAGCATCCACATGATCGTCGCGGGTATTTAACGCCGGGATATAAAAAAACTGCTCACCACCGGCTTGAAGAAAATAGTCGCGGTTTTCCACTTCTATTTCTTCCAATGTTTCCAAACAATCGGCTGAAAATCCAGGACAAATGACTGCAACTTTTTTCACCGCTTGGTCTGGCCAGGATTTTAAGGTTTCATCCGTATAAGGTGTTAAAAAAGGCTCTTTCCCGAAACGTGATTGAAAACTGACGAAATATTCATTTTTTGCCAAACCCATCTGCCAGGCTACCGCTTCAGCCGTTTGATAACAATGCGCCTGATATAAATCACCGTTTTTATCATAGCTTTGTGGAATGCCGTGAAATGAGAATAGCAGTCTATCCGGTTTAGCGCCTTGCTGTTTAAAGTGCTCTTCAATGCTATTGCATAAGGCCTGGATATAGAGCGGGTGAAGATGGTATTGACGCAGTAATCGCAACTCGGGAACCACACGGAACTGCTTCAAGGCATCGAACACAGCATCAAAGGCCGAGCCTTGAGTGGTTGCGGAGTATTGTGGATAAAGTGGCACTACCAACAATTTTTCAATTCCGAGTTGGTTAAACTCACGCATGGCTTGCATAAAATTCGGCGAACCATAACGCATCGCTAAACGCACTACCAGCGCATCGCCATAAACTTGCTGGCAACGCTGGGCCACTAGCTCAGTTTGTGCTCTGGCGATATTGATGAGCGGTGAACCGTGCTCGGTCCAGACTTCGGCATAAGCGGCCGCTGAACGTTTAGGTCGAAAACGCAGAATTATCCCATGCAAAATCAACCACCATTTGAAACGTGGCAATTCAATTAAACGCGGGTCCCACAGGAACTCAGCTAAATAACGTCGCAAAGCACTCGGAGTTGGCGCGTCCGGTGAGCCCAAATTCATGAGGACAATGCCAATTTTGGCTTGTGTGCTTATTTGTTTGTCGCGATTAATATACATGGTCATTGCGCTTGGTTATTTGCAAAGCGCCAAAGCCTAGCAAATTTTCCATGGTGAATCACTAGATCAATCGCCTGGAAGGCTTAAACCGCACGTTCTATACGATTACGCCCTAATTCCTTGGCTCGATATAATGCATGGTCGGCACGTTTAATCAAGGCGTCTACGGTCTCGCCTTGTTTGTAGTGGGTTAATCCAGCTGAGAATGTGGGCAAGGGAATCATTTCCTGTTCTTGTTTAAACGCCGATTGTGCCACTTCCGTTTGTATTTTTTGCAAGGCGTGCATGGCACCATCCGCCTGAGTATTGGGAAATATCACGGCGAATTCTTCTCCACCATAACGCGCAACCAAATCATGTTGACGAAAATTCGCAAGAATTCGTTCTGCGTACATGCTTAGCACCGCATCCCCCGCCATATGGCCATAGGTGTCGTTAATCGGTTTAAAACTGTCGAGATCGATAATCGCTAAGGACAAATCCAAACCATAGCGTTGCACTCGACTCACTTCCTCTTTGAGGCGTTGACTGAAGGCTCGTCGATTGGGCAATCCGGTTAAATCATCTGTCAAACTTAAAAGCGTTACTCGATGCAGCTCTTGGTTTAAGCGCTCACTATCGATTTCAACCTTAGCTAATAGATTCTCCAACTCTGCTACTTCGCCTAATAATTGTTTTTGTTTCATTAAAATTGAATCAACACAATTAACAATATGTTTCTTTTTTTCTTCCAGTGGCGCCAGTTCTTGTACTGACTCAATCGCGTGTTTCGCTGAACGTAAATCCGTTGTCCATTGATCGAATTCATCTTTAATTGCAATTATTTTTTTCTGTGCAGCTAAGTTTTGCTGAGCCTTTTCAATTTCTTGTTTTAGAAAATCGGCTTGCTCTTGTTGCCGCTGATTACCCAACGAATCATTACGTTTTAAATAATGAACATTATTATCCTGCACAACATCATAGCGACGCCTGTCCATGGCCTCGTTATTCACTTTATCTGCCCAAGCATAATCGGTTTCAAAACCAAATGAAGCCATTAACGGACCCAATGCTTGCTCGATATCACTCACCCGTATCATGTCCATTTGTGTAATCTGATCGGCAGTGGTTTCAACATAACGTTGCAAAGCAACCACTTCGGGCGGCGTTAGTGGCGGACTCAAACGCAATTGAATCAGTTTTAGTTGCGCAAACAAGCCTGTGTCTTGATTAATATGAGTGGAAAACGAATCCAATACCAAGCGAATAAGACCACAAAGCGCCTGTTCTTTTTCCAGCTGTAAAACTTCATAGTCTTCGAGCATCTGCTCGATATGGGCATATACAACATCACCGGTCGCACTACGCCGTAGTCCATTTAGAAATTGCAAGATTTTACGGAATGTCGCGGACTGGACACCGTCCTTGTAGAAATCGGCCAACATTATAATTTACATCTCCCCGGCGCGTTGCTCCTAGCAAAACACTCGCTTATTACTACTCGTTAAAATTATTGTATATATTTGTTAGTGTCCCCTCAGCGCACCCCTACGCTTTAGTCAGGTACATTAACAATTTGGCGAGTATTTTCTCATGATCATGATTAGTCCATCAAGAGCGACATAGCAATCAGTGTCAATTAAGCTGCAATTTGTTGTAAAAATAATGCAATCGATTGTTTTTTCTGTGCCACAACACGATAACTAGCCATGAGCTGATCATCTTCCGGTGGTACAAATTGCATAGCTTGCGGATTCAATGGTGTAAAACTGGTTTTTGATACAGCATGATTAATCTTATTATTAATTACTAATGCCCAATAAAAACGTTTTAGTACATCGTTTTGCTGTTCATTCAATGGTGATGCAAGGGTGAAGTATTGAATAATTTTGGGTGGAAATTCCCAAGCCTTTAACATCGCGATACTGGCTTGGATAAAATCAATGCCTATTACTTTTTGCACCAAAGCATTTATGTCGCTCGTGTGTTGTAGTTGCAATAAGCGATTGACGAGTTGCATGGGTACGGGAAACAAATCACTTAATAACAATAAACCAATATCGTTAAGAAAACTTAACAAAATAATTTCGCTTAATCTTATAGGGTCATCAACAATGCTTGGCTTTAAGTTTGCGGCAATCAAACTGCAATAGATCCGATCGGTCAACCATTGTTGTTTTGACAATGGACCCTCGACCAAACCTTGAAAACTCATAATGATTGATAAGGACAACGCGATTGAGGCCTCGGCTCGAATTGGCAATTTTTTGAGATCTTGCTGAGAAAACCAAGTGTGAACCAAAAATTGAGTTTGTTGTTGTAGTTTTGCATGTTTCAGCAAAATACGTGGTAAAAACGTTTGCAAAACCGAATCAGGCTCTGGCCATAAGTTGATTAATAATTCAGTAACGGCCGGACGCGGACCAATATGAATGGGACGTTGGGACTTTAATTGACGGCTATGCAAAGGGTTTTCAATTTTTTCTGTGGTGATTGTTTGGGTGTTACCGAACTGCGCTTTGAGTTGTTGATAACGCGCAAAGCCATGTTGCTTGTGTGCAAAGTGCAAAACTTTTGCTGTGGCATTTAAGCGAATGAAATCGCTTCCACTGATTTCAATCACATGATCTTGTACTCCACTGGGGAAAAACAATAAGGGGGAGTGCAGTACTTGTGTGTCAATAACTAATGCACAACTCAATAATGCCTCCACCGGCGGAATCGGTGCAAGCTGATCAATATGCCGTGTTTGCTTAAATTCAGCGGCAGGCTTAATTGTTAATTGTGACTGCAATTGTGCATTTAACAAATCAAAATCAATACCATAATTTGCCGGCCAGACTAAAACATAAGTCTGGTCTGCTTGCGCCACCAGTGCGGTGTTTAAGCTATGTTGAAGTTGAAGCTGGCGTACGCTTGGGTTGTGCTTGTTTTGATATGTATTTAAATCGATAAGATTGAATTTTATTTCTGATTGCTTTAGGTAAGCGACTAACTGCGTCTGAAAACTCATGCATGGATTCCATTTAACAACATTTAATTTGATAACGGCAACTACAACGGAAACTTTGTATTTTTAATGAATGCTTTGTTTTAAAATCAATCAGCCTATCAGGCGGTACTTGCGACCCCTAAAGGAAACACGGGTCTTAACGTCCTCGTCACCGAATGGCTTTGACGCTGGTTTTGTTGTTCACGCACAAGAATACGCAACAAACGTCGCAGCATATACTTGTCTGCTTGATTCGCCAGTAATACCCCTTGGCATTCAGCGCCCACTAACGCAAGTTCCGCGAGCAATAAATAAAACTGACCTGCTTGCTGTTGCCGACTTTGTTGATGAGCATTCACGCTGTTGAGATTGATAGCGAAATGATTTTGTGACAAACGCGTATGACAAATCTGACTGGAAAATAATGCATCGGAAAAATGAATCAGGTAATCAGGACGACTACTACCAATATTTAATGCATTCGAGGCACTGCCTAATGCGAGTTGCTTGCCCGGCAATAAACGTAACCACGCCTGTCCATCAAACACTTGTATGGGACGGCGCTGACTAAAACATAGTTTGTTCTGACTGAGCTCTCGTATACCTGCTGCTTTAATGAGAAAAACATAGGCATCCAAAGAATCACCAATGATGGGAATTTCAGCACCTTGTAGTTCAACCACTACATTATCAATTCCCAAGGCATAAAGTGTCGCTAATAGCGGTGTTGCAGCTGAAACCGCAACCAGACCTTTTTGCAATGTCACTCCATGACGACAGTTTATTGCGTTATCTAAATTTGCTTTGATTTCAGGTTGACCAGGCAAGTCCATGCGACGAAAAATAATTCCACTGTTTTCTGCTGCCGGGCAAAGCTGCATGTGAATACGTTTTTGTTTTAAACGGCCGTATCCCGTGGCTTTGATTGCACTACATAGTGTTTTTTGTTTTTTGGCCATGTTTTAATCCCTGCCTGTTCTGCTTCTGGGCTTGCAGTTTCTAAGCCACATAGTTTCCCTAGTGAGATAGGGTTTGCAGTTATTCCACCAACTTTTACAATAAGGCAAGAAGCTATCGACTGAATATCCTCACAACTTTACTTCACTCAATTAATTATTTAGGAGTACTTTTTATGACTTTAAGCGCGGAAAGCTGTATACCTTGTCGCGGAGGAATTCCTCCTATGGAACGTGAAGCAGCAGAGAACTTGCTACCCCAAGCCAAAGCCTGGCGGTTAAACGATACCGCAACCAAGATTAGTCGTGGATATGATTTTGACAATTTTGTCGACGCCTTAGCATTTACCAATAAAGTCGGGGCGCTCGCTGAAGAACAAGGACATCACCCTGATATTTGCCTGGGCTGGGGTTATTGTGAGGTTACTTTTTACTCGCATAAAATTAATGGACTTCACCAAAACGATTTTATTATGGCAGCTAAAACCAATGAGATTTATCAAGCCAAATAAAACCAAGCCGAACTCACTGAGCCAAAAGCTTCACTTTGACCAAGAGACGGAATGTTAGTAGCATGCGCCTTGACTTAGGCGCCTGTTTGCGAGAAATAAATTTGAAACCTATAGCTGTAATCATTGCGACATTTTTTACACTCTTATTGCTGCCAATAAGTGCATTGGCATCGGGCGGCGGCGATGCTACTAACCATCTGGATTTAACCAAACATATCGTCGGATATGCCGCGTTAGTTGTTTTCGCCATTGCATATACCGCCGTAATGCTAGAAGAATTCACCCATTTACGTAAATCCAAGCCGGTATTACTAGCGGCGGGAATTATTTGGGCGATGATTGCTGTTGTCTATGCCAACCACGGCTTCACCCACGAAGCAGAACAAGCCGTCAGACATAATTTATTGGAATATGCCGAATTATTACTATTCCTACTGGTTGCTATGACCTATATCAATGCCTTAGATGAACGCCTAGTATTTGACGCCTTGCGTAGTTGGCTGGTATCTAAGGGCTTTGGTTATCGCAAACTTTTCTGGCTTACCGGAATTTTGGCTTTTTTCATCTCGCCAATTGCTGATAACTTGACCACTGCACTACTCATGTGTGCGGTCTTAATGGCTGTTGGCGTCAACTCTCCTAAATTTGTTAGCATAGGCTGTGTCAATATTGTTGTTGCTGCCAACGCTGGTGGTGCATTTAGTCCGTTTGGCGACATCACCACATTAATGGTATGGCAAAAAGGTATTGTTGACTTTTTCACCTTTTTCTTATTATTTGTTCCCGCAGTCGTCAACTTCTTAATCCCCGCTACTATCATGCACTTCTTCATTCCCAATGAAACACCTAGCGGTGAAGATGAAAGTGTGGTGACTAAACGTGGTGCTAGACGAATTCTGTTGTTATTTCTTGCAACCATTACTACAGCGGTATGTTTTCACAATTTCCTACACTTACCACCCGTCATCGGAATGATGACAGGTTTAGCCTACTTGCAATTATTTGGTTTTTATTTACGCAAAACTCATCATAAAGATTTGTCATTCTCAGAAGAAAAAGCCAATGAAGTCATGGGTGATGTTGTGCCCTTCGATATTTTCCGCAAAGTTGCTCGCGCCGAATGGGACACCTTACTGTTTTTCTATGGCGTGATTTTATGTGTTGGTGGACTTGGATTTATCGGTTATTTAGCGCTCACTTCTGAGGTTATGTATGTAGAATGGGGCGCCACCACGGCCAACGTAATGGTCGGCATACTTTCAGCAATCGTGGATAATATTCCTGTTATGTTTGCCGTGCTGACCATGGAACCGGAAATGAGTCAGGGGCAATGGTTATTGGTGACTTTAACAGCCGGTGTTGGTGGCAGTTTATTATCCATTGGTTCTGCCGCAGGTGTTGCACTAATGGGCCAAGCCAAAGGCAAATACACTTTTTTTAGTCACTTAAAATGGACACCAGCAATTGCGCTTGGTTACGCTGCCAGTATTTATACTCACTTAATAATCAATAAATCCATGTTTTAAGCGATTTCCCACCGCTTACCGCCTTAACAAACTCAAGCATCACACAAAAAAACCGCCATAGTTTCAATACTCCAGAAACTATGGCATGGACGCATTGTGATTCTCAACAAACTATCAAGAAAAACAAGCTTACGCAGTCGCTTAAGCTTCACCATCTTGGTTATGGGATTATTTGCCCTGGCATCGGCCATCACAACGGGGGAATTTTATCGTCACCTCATTATTGAAAATCAAAAACAAGCCATTAGTACCCTGATCGAACACGAAACTCAAAACCTGCTCCATGAATACGAGCAACTCGTTTCCGAGTTTGGTCGTTTCGTACAAAAATCACCAGACTTCAAAACTCATGTGAAAAATAAAAACATTCCTGCGCTTAACTTCGTATTGAATGAACAATTTCATCAATATTATGTGACGGCGAGTGTGCTAGATATTCATCAAATCTATTTATTTGATAAAGACTATAACTTGATTACTCAGTCCTCTGAGGGCACCGACTTCAACATGGATCATTTGCTTTGTCAGGAGCATCAAACTATTGCAAAGCAACGTCAAGGGATTGAACGAATCAAAACAAGTACCCTGTTATGCCGTCATATGGGCGTGGCTGTGCATAGCATGATTCAACCCATAGGCACGCTACAACCCGTGGGTTATGTTCAGATTATTAGTAATCCGGTATCAACCTTAAAAGACCTGGAGAAATCCTTGGCCATGCCCGTTGGCATTGTTAATTATAATGACAAACCTGAATTTGCCAGTAGCAACTGGTCGATGGTGCATAACAATCCAGAAAACTATATACGTACGTCATCGATTTTAAAGGACAATCAACAGCAATCGGTTTATATCATTAGCGCTGCGCAAGATATTCAGCAATTGAATCTACGCATTAATAACGCACGTAAACTAATAATCGCATTAATGGCCTTTGCCACGATTATTGTCATGGGCATATTTCTTTTCTTACTTGAACGCTCCACCCTATCGCCCCTAGCGCAACTGCGTCAACGCCTGCATATGATTCGCGAGGATAAAAAATTATTAGGTAGCATGATCGAAACCGACGGTGCACCCGAAATTCGCGACTTAGGTGCAACATTTAATGTGCTGAGTGTGGAATTACGCAGCTTATATGAAAAACTCGAGTATCTTGCATTTACTGATGCCTTAACTTCATTACCTAATCGCACACGCTTGCAAGAACAATTGGAGTTTCAATGTCAACAATATGATCGCCATAATCAATCATTTGCCTTGTTAATGATGGATTTAGATCGTTTTAAAAATGTAAACGATACCTTAGGTCATGCCGCCGGCGATGAATTGCTGATTTTAGTGAGCGATCGTTTGAGTCAAGTCTTTCGTAAATCGGATATGCTAACACGTATCGAGGAAAACGACCGTCCTATTATCGACGACAAACTTGCCCGTCTTGGTGGTGATGAATTTGCTGCAGTTTTAACTGGTGTTAGCAGCAAAGATGAAGCCGCACTTGTCTGCAAAAAAATTCTTGATGCCATGCAAAAACCGTTTGTAATTAACAACTGTAATTTCAGTATTGGCATCAGTATAGGCGTTGCGCTTTGCCCTGAACATGGAATCAAACTCGAAACGCTGATGCGCCATGCCGACATCGCCATGTATCGCACCAAAACCACACAAGAGGGTTATTGTTTTTATGATAATGCCTTTGATAAACATTCCATTGGTTTACTTTCATTGACAGACGATTTACGCAATGCCATCCAGCAAGAACAGTTTCAATTAGTCTATCAACCTAAAATTGATTTATTGACAAAGAAAGTCATTGGTGTCGAAGCGCTTTTGCGTTGGACTCACCCGCTTCAAGGACCGATTAGCCCAGACGTATTTATTCCATTAGCCGAACAAAGCGGGGTTATAAATGAAATCACTTATTGGGTAGTGAATGCTGCAGTTGCGCAGAAAAAACAATGGGTGCAAAACAATATCAATTTATCGATTGCCATTAACTTGTCGGCACGCAATTTACTCGACCATGAGCTATGTCAAAATATTATCAATATTATTCGTGAAAGTGAAATTCGCTGTGATCAATTTTATCTGGAGCTAACCGAGACTGCATTGATCACTGACCCACAACGTTCGCTTGCGCGTATTGTTGAATTTAATCGAAACGGTTTTAAAATTTCTATTGATGATTTCGGTACTGGTTATTCGTCTTTGAGTTTTTTAAAACAACTACCCGTGCATGAAATTAAAATTGATCGATCCTTTGTTATGGCCATGGAAGAAGACCGCAATGATGCGATTATTGTGCGCTCAACGATTGATTTAGCCCACAACATGGGATTACAAGTCATTGCCGAAGGCGTGGAAACTGAAAATATTTTAGATTCACTTAGTCGACATGCCTGTGATTTGGTGCAGGGTTTTTATCTCGCTAAACCCATGCCAATTGCTGAACTGGAAGCATGGCTGGCATCATCATCTTGGGGCTTGGGCAAACTTTAACTTATGATTTATTCGCGCCATACACAAGCGCCACCGTTGGACTTGCTGATGTTATCCAATAATGTTTCATGCGCTTGACACTCATCCGCATTAGCATATATGACTGTAAGCTGAGAACCATCAATGACTGGAGCTATCGATGTGTTATTGCTGGTATGGTTCGCTTGCTGGGTTTCTTCGCTCAAGCTAAAACTCACTTGACCACCCGTCATGGTTAAGTAGACTTCAGCCAGAATTTCCGAATCGAGCAAGGCTCCATGTAATTGGCGCTGAGAATTATCAATGCCATAACGTTTACACAAGGCATCTAAATTATTTTTCTGCCCTGGGTGCAGGTCACGCGCTAGCGCTAAAGTATCAACGACTTGGCAAAAAGCACTTAGTTTTTCGGAATAACCTAGGCGCTCTAATTCGGCATTAATAAAACCCACATCGAAGGGTGCGTTATGAATAATGAGTTCAGCGCCACGAATGAATTTAATAAATGCATCTGCCACATCGGCAAAGCGTGGCTTGTCGGCGAGAAATTCTTGGGTAATGCCGTGAACTTCCAAAGCACCGGCATCAATTTCACGATCGGGTTGTATATATTGGTGATAGTGAACATGGGTTAATTGTCGATCCAGAATTTCCACTGCGCCGATTTCAATAATGCGATGACCATCGCGTGGATCTAATCCCGTGGTTTCTGTATCCAATACAATTTGCCGCATGGCTGTCCTCTATTTTGCTCTATTTTAAAAGTTCATCAATCGCTTGGTTTGCCAATTGATCGGCACGCTCATTCTCAACATGCCCACTATGACCTTTGACCCATTCCCATTTGACTTGGTGTTGTTGCGCCAAGGTATCAAGGCGCCGCCACAAATCTTCGTTCTTGACAGGTTTTTTTGCTGCTGTTTTCCAGCCACGTTGTTTCCAGGCCGTCATCCACTCACTAATGCCTTTTTGCACATACTGCGAGTCGGTAACAACCACGACTTCGCAATTGCGCTTAAGCGCTGACAAGCCTTGAATCACTGCAGTCATTTCCATTCGATTATTCGTCGTATCTGCTTCTGCGCCTTTTAGCTCTTTTTCATGCCCTTGGTAACGTAAAATCACGCCCCATCCGCCTGGCCCAGGGTTGCCACGACAGGCACCATCGGTAAACAAATAAGTGATGTTTTGGGACTCACTCATTGGCGCGTTTCCAAGAATCCCGGTGTTAGTACTTGCTTACGCTTGCGCCACTTTGGGCCTAGGGCGGTAAAGGTTGCCACTCGTTTTTTGGCGACAAACAAATAAGCTCCCCCAAACGCAGGCCATAATTTTTCGCCAATACTATCGAATTTCGACATACGGCGTAAACGGCGGGCGTTGCGCAACGGTGGGCGGTAGAAAAATGTATTTACAGTCACCAAATCCATATCCAATAAAGCCAACCAATCGCGCATACGCATGGGACTAATGAATTTTGCGCACCATGGCACTTCTTTTTTTCTCCAGGAAAATAATTTACGTATGCCCCAAAGACTCCACGGGTTAAAACCTAATATCACTACATGACCTTCAGGCACCAACACACGCTCAACTTCCCGTAATACTTGATGCGGGTTGTGATGCAATTCCAAAGTATGCGGTAAAACCACTAAATCCACGCTGTCTGAGGCGATGCCCAAAGCACCAGGATCAGCATATATTTGCACATCCAGCTGGTTTGAATTAATGTCCAAATCAATACTGTATTTATTTCGAATATAACTGACATTCAGATAATTGGAATTGCCTAAATACCCTAACTCCAATAAATAATAACCAAACAAGGTAGGAAGCACTTGCTCTAGCTGACGCCGTTCTTCATGAGCAAGCGCGGCTCCGAGGCCGTGACCGACCCACTCGCGCAGGTGTTGTCGCACTTTTTGTGCATCACCACACGGTTGTTTGGCTGTGTATAGTGATTTTAATCGGGATTTCGAAAACACATGATTCTCACTCAACTAAACTGGCACAGCATATAGCCTCATAAAGTTGGCTGCAAGTGGTTAAAGTGTGATTAAGGCTTCACCGTTATACTCACAGCGGCATACATCTGGCATCTTCGCATGCGGCGTAGGTTGCGAGTGAACAAAGCTTGAGCAAGTCTTTTAAAAATACAACTTCTTGTTTAACTAAGCTTTTTATGAAAAGATACAGTGCCTGAAGGAGTAACTTTTAAATGCTAGGCTTGACCATGAGACCCACATGTTTTCTATGGATAATTCTCAGTTTTAGTTTGTTCGGCTGTGCAACTCAGCAAGCAATAGTATTCACTGACCGTCCCAATTTTATCGAAGATAGTAGTGAAGATTTAGTGGAATTAGCGCCTTATCACGAGTGGACGAGTGATTTGCAATCAGCGCAAGAAACCTGGCTTCCTTTAACCACGAATAGCGCACATATTGTTGGGCGTTTACCTGGTCAAACCAACCTTCCCTTAGATCATTATTTTGAAGTAGCGGTGCACGACTTTCCGGTGGAAGAAGGCACGTTGCTTTATAGCAATGACGAACCACCCAAAGATTTATTGCAACGATTACGCTTGGGTTTTGAGTTACCGCATCAACGCAATAAACGCACAAATAATAATATCCGCTGGTACGAACGCCATCCATCTTATGTTAAACGCGTACTCGAACGTTCAGAACCGTATTTACATTATATTTTGGAAGAAGTGGAAAAACGAGGCATGCCTACCGAAATCGCCTTATTGCCGATTGTTGAAAGCGCCTTTAAACCGTTTGCATATTCTCACGGGCGTGCGGCCGGTATTTGGCAGTTCATTCCCAGTACTGGACGTTTATATGGCTTAAAACAAAATTGGTGGTATGACGGACGACGCGATATTGTTGCCTCGACCGATGCGGCGTTAACATTTTTGCAACGCCTGGCGCGTTCATTTGATGGCGACTGGTTACTCGCGCTGGCTGCTTATAATTCCGGGCAGGGCACAGTTTCGCGAGCCATTCGTAAAAACAAACGTAAAGGTTTGGCCACGGATTTTTGGTCCTTGGATCTGCCCAAAGAAACACGTGGTTATGTACCCAAGCTGATTGCTATTG
The DNA here is from genome assembly GCA_029883265.1 of Gammaproteobacteria bacterium. Classification (GTDB taxonomy): domain Bacteria; phylum Pseudomonadota; class Gammaproteobacteria; order S012-40; family S012-40; genus JAOUJM01. The sequence continues at coordinate 6,563 of JAOUJM010000037.1, read as the reverse complement.
CGACTATAGTTGATCATCCGCAAAACCATGGCGTGGCTTTACCTGAACTGCCCAATGAACCTTATCTAGCGTCTGTTGATACAGGCTCACAAATTGATCTCGCGCTTGCCGCAGAATTAGCTGATATCAGCTTGGATGAGTTATATTTGCTTAATCCTGGATTCAATCGCTGGGCCACTGATCCTAAAGGGCCACATCAATTACTCGTACCCGTAGCAAATGTTGAAATTTTTCGTGAAAATTTGGCCAACTTACCTGATGAACAGCGCATTCGCTGGAAACGTCACAAAATCCGTAAAGGCGAAAGCTTATTAGCCATTGCCGACAAATTTAATACCACGGTTGCTTCGATTAAAGAAGTCAATAAAATTCGTGGCAACCAAATTCGTGCTGGCAAGAGTTTAATTATTCCCGTTGCCACTAAAGATCTTGACTCATACACCTTTAGTGCTGATAAACGATTGGAACGTTTGCAAAATACTCGTCGCAGCGGTAAACAAAAAATAACTGTGAGTGTACGCAAAGGCGATACTTTATGGGATATCGCGCGTAAATACGGCGTCGGTGTCAGACGGTTAGCCAAGTGGAACGGCTTAGCGCCACGCGACACCTTACGTGCCGGACAGAAGTTAGTCATTTGGTCAAAACGCAGCAATGTTACTCGTGCAAAACAAGCCGAGTTCTCTCCTCATTCACGCGAAACCATTACTCAAAAAATTAATTATCGTGTGAGACGCGGAGATTCTCTAGCCCGCATATCAGATAAATTTAATGTAAACGTCAGTGATTTATTGCGCTGGAATCATCGATTGAAAAATAAAAAATATTTACAGCCAGGACAAAACTTAACTCTTTATGTTGATGTCACCCGCCAGGCAGGAACCTAAGCTAACACAGTGAGTGTCGCGTGGCTTTATTTTATTATGCAAGGTAAAAACATATCCACGCGAAATCCACCCAATTCTTGAGCACGTGAAAACTCCAGTTTCCCCTGATAATGTTCAATCGCATCTTTGACAATCGCCAAACCTAAACCGTGGCCGTGGGTGCTTTCATCAATACGTACCCCTCGGGTCGCCAAGTCGTGTAACATTTCATCATTCACACCAGGTCCATCGTCTTCCACGATCACATGTAATTGTTTGTTTTGTATCTTGAACTCAACTAATACTTTTTGCTGAGCCCATTTACAAGCATTCTCAATAAGATTTCCTAGAATTTCCAGCATGTCTTCACGATCCAAAGTGAATTGTCCATCGGCATCGCTACTCACTCGTAATTCAATTTGTGTATCTGGAAATACGTGCTCAAATATTTTCAATAAACCTTGAACATCACTGTTAGGTTTAAAAAATTGACCCAAGTTTACATCGCCAGACAAACGCGCACGTTTTAATTCGCGATCAGTCAGTCGTTTCATTAAATTGACTTGATTCAACAACTGTTGCTTGGTTTCGTCATCCAAACCACTGTGGCTACTGACAAGTTGATTAATCGCGCTTAATGGCGTTTTATAAGCGTGCGCAAGATTGCCCAACGCGTTGCGCGAACGTTGAATTCGTTGCGTCAACAATTTCATTAAACGATTAATTTCAACAACCAAGGGATGAATTTCCAAGGGCACATCTTCATCCAATGATTTGATTTCACCACGCTCCATTGCACTGAGTTGTTTGGTTGCTGTGGCTGCCGGCGCCAAGCCACGACTCAGGATAATCATTTGAAATAAAATCAAGCCAATCAACGCAGCAACCGAAGCACTGGCATAGGCAACCAATAACTCTTTTTCGTCTTCCAATAAATCCGTGACATCTTCACCCACGGAAATCACCAAATGTATATTATTCTTGGTAAATCCATTATGCAGTATCATTAATTGCTGACTTAGCGGACCGACGGCAATATCAACTTTACTCTGGCCACTGGGCAACTCAGGCGTTTTAATATCCCAATCCCACAAGGAGCGTGAGCGCAAACGCGAATCTTTTTTATGAACGAGATAATAATGACCCGAAAATGGACGGTCATATACATGAGCTAATCGACCAGCGGGCAGTGCGACTTGTGATTCAGCATCGAATTGAATTTCTGCTAAAATGCTTTCCGCATCATGCTGCAATCGTGTCAATACGATTTCTTCCGTCAAATGTTGTATCGCGTATTGCACCATAAACCATTGCAACATAAACAAGGTAACAATAATGGCGATAATACTATAATTTAAACGTCGACGTATGGAATACATGTATTATCAAACATTAAACACGTAGCCTTGGCCACGTCGGGTTTGAATAACGTCCTGACCTAATTTTTGGCGCAAACGTTTCACATACACTTCAATGACATTACTATCCTTATCTGAATCAAAATCATAGACATGCTCAGTCAAACGACTTTTGGATAATATTTTGCCGGGATTCAACATAAAATAACGTAGCAGACGAAACTCAGTGCCTGTTAGCTGAAATTGCTCGGCGTTTTGCAAAGTGACGGTTTGTGTGTCTTCGTCTAAAACAAATCCACCAGCACTATGCGTCGGACTGGCCTGACCACTACGCCGACGAATCAAAGCACCTAAGCGCGCTTTAAGTTCTTCCACATGAAATGGTTTCGCTAGATAATCATCAGCACCGGCTTGAAAGCCATCCACTTTTTCATGCCAGGCATCGCGTGCAGTGAGAATTAAAACCGGCATGGTTTTTCCTTTTTCTCGCCAAGACTTAAGCACTTCTAAGCCCGGCTTTTGCGGCAAACCTAAATCCAAAATAATGACGTCATAGGGTTCTATTTCTCCCATGTACTCACCATCCACGCCATTATCCGCAATATCCACCGCAAAGCCTGCATGTTGCAAATCTTTTTTCAGCGATTTACTTAATACTTCATCATCTTCGACTAGCAATAATCGCATGATTAATCATCCTTCTTCTGCTTGATTAATTCACCCGTAATCGCGTCATAAACCAAATCGACCACGACTCCACTTTTGTCAAGCAACTCAAGTTCATAAATTAATTTTCCACCACTGCTTTCCAATTCCACTTCTAGAATACGGCCATCGAATTTCTGTCTGACTTTTTTTAATATTTCCTCCAAGCCCAACACGTCACCGTGCATTTTTAATTGGAAGGCTTCTTCATGATCAGCGTTAGCCAAACCCCAATAGCCCAGCAGTAAAAATATCACCAGAGTTTTAAATAGTGTGTTCATATGTCAAGTATAACCTAAGTTTAAGTACTTAAACGTTTAATCGTCCCAACGTCCAAATCCTGGAATGCGAATTTCGGATTCACGAAATGAGCCTACTTTAGCACGACGATGACAAGCAGAACAATTCGCTAAACTTTTAACCTCTGGATTTTGCGCAACGTGTCGCGGACTCAACTCATCATGCTCATGGCGGAAAAAGCTGGTTTCAGTTATACGTCCACTTGCACTATTGTGGCTGCGTCGACTAAAACCGGATGATGCGGCATTGCCCTCTAGAAAACGACTAATTTGAGTCGCAAGCGCTTTATCCATTTCTGCATTATCACCAAAATGTTTGTCTAACGATTGCATAATCACTTGCCAGGATTTTTTATCCAAAAGCTGAGGCGGATAAGCTAAATGGCAAGAGCCACACTCTTGCAAATACACGTTATCATTGACCGCAAAACCTTTTGCTTCATTGCGCTCATGATCATCATCAGCAAAAGCCAAAGACCCGCTTAGCAAACCAAATAATAAAACCAAAAATACTTTCATTGCATGCACTCCTTTAAAGTGAACGTAAATAACTAAGAAAATTTCCTTTTTCCTGATCAGAGCATTCACGCCCCATCACCCATTTACAATTGCGTTTAAACCATTTCTCGATTTTTTTTGCATCGGTAAAACGTTCATGATTCACCGACGGCGCCAAAGGATCAATCGCCTTACCTGTTTTTGCATGCTTGCCACCGCGAGTAGCATCTTTGGTATGACACGAGGTGCAGCTACGTTGTTTACCGGTTTCAGCATCATGAAATTCTTTAAACCATAAATCCTTGCCTTGCTGACTTGAAAACGATGAACCACTGTTTTTTGCATACGTGGACAAACGTTCCTCCAGCACCGTATTTGCGGTGAGCACACCTGAGGCGGCCATTAATACAATCACAATTAATACATTCTGAGTTTTCATTTTTCACCCCCATAAGCTGAAAAATATAAATCGGTAATACTATTATTCAGAGCGACGTTTCCAACCACTAATCATCGCTGAAATTAAATTCTCGCCATGCAAAACACTTTCAAGTAACACACCGACCACGTGCACAAATACCAGCGTCAAACTGAAAAATGCCAAGGCCTCGTGTACCTCTTCCAACCAGGATTCGTGTTCCGCATAAATCATAAACACTTCACTTTCATAAGCATAATGGCCGGTAACAGCGGTGAGAATTAAGCTGATCAACATCAGCACAATCATCAGCCCCCCGGCAGGATTATGCCCCACGTAATGTTTCGCGCGTTTGAAAAACAAATCTTTAAGATACTGTTTAATCACCCGCGGTCGGTAAATAAAATCACTGAAACGCGCATGCTTACTACCGATCACCCCCCACAACAGGCGCACGGCAATTAATCCTAAAATGAAATATCCAATATAGGCATGTAATACGCTAAAATCCTCAGTCGCAAAGGCCAAAGCAAAAGCTAAAACCAATAGCCAATGAAAACTACGCACCACAATATCCCAAACATAAAGTGACTTTTGCATAATCCACACTCCTACTAAATCTTGAGTAATAGAGTAGACTGCAGTAGTGAACCAAAACTGAAATAGAGCTGAACTGAAAATGAAAAAATCAAGTGCTGTTTGAAGGGAATATCAAGCCAAAGCAAACCCAATTCCGAGCGAAAAATTGGGATAAGCCCCAGAAAATGCTAGACTTAGAAGCCACGCCCCGGTAGCTCAGCCGGATAGAGCAGCCCCCTCCTAAGGGGCAGGTCGGACGTTCGAATCGTCTCCGGGGCGCCATAAAAACAATTAGTTATAAAGACACTCCAAGTTAAAAATAAGCTGTACTACGCATGTACTACGCCAACACTAAAATAACGAAACAAACTCCAATCCTTCTCCTATCTAGATCATTTTATTAGCTGTCTGAAATCTACAAACGCGTAATACATTGACGATCGCTGAAAATATTTATTCGCCTCTGTCTATATGTAGTGGCAGTGCTAATTTATTAGAAAACAGGAAGAAACTAGACCTAAAAATCTTTTAGTTTTTCAAAACTACTCAAGCATCTCTGAGATAATAATCGCTTTAAAAACATATTGAACTTTGCAAATTGAAAAGTTTAGTTAAACCTAGCGAGAAAGATAAGAGAGAACATTTATCTTCTATAGAATTGTCTCTTTATTTAACCTATTTTGAAAAATGTAATTCAATCTTAGATTGTGTTGTAACTTAATATTTTCCATTCTCCGGCTTAAATATTGCCTCAACAGAAACTTAGAGTAACTCTAAGAACCCATTTGAATATGTGAAAAGTTAACAATAACACTGTGGATATATATCTATAAGAAGATTGGCTTTTTGTTTAGGCTTTGCTAGTATCTATCGAGAGAGTTAATTGTTTTCTAGTATTTTTCTCCACAGCCGATACAGTTTATGACGTTTTGACTAATCTTACATAAAAACGGAAGATCTATAAGTGATTGAATTGGCAACATATTTAGTTTTGTTTATCGGCCTATTAGCAACGGCATTGCTTCTTGATAAGTATCGTTGGGTTATCAGCGGTGGTTTTATACGTTTTCTTGTAAAATTACATTTAACTCAAGATACCGAGAAATCAATACACCGATAAGCTTATAATTTTACGACAAACTCTAACTCTGTCTTGAGCGCAAATTCATATTGCGCGTTTTCACTGGAAGTTTGAATTGGACAGTTTGGAATGTTCCGTAAGAATATAGCTACACTTCATAGATCAAACCCTTTCTTTTTTAATTTTCTAACAAGTATTATCGCAGCTTTCGGTTATGAAATAGCCAGCTATTTGTTTAACAACTGGGACAAACTTTCTATAACAGTTTCTTTACTCACCGAAATAGTTCAAGGATCTACTAAGCCATACTTTATTTTTTCCATAATAATTTTCTCAGTTCAATTATTCTTTTGGGGATTAAGAAAACGCGAACTCTCAGCTTTAGCAACACATGCCGGGCTAAATATCTTCCTTTCAAATTCAGGAGAGAACGAAGATCAAATTAATATTGAAAAAAAATTGGCGACATCAGCCGCAAACTCACGAACCATTAAAATCCTAGGAGCCACCGGTTTTAACACATTTGGCAACAACGGGTCCTTTTTATTCGACGCACTACAAAACTGCACAGGAACTATCTCAGTTATTTTGCTCGATCCTAGCGAAGAAAATGAAAGCGCTGAGATGAGAGCAAAAGCACTAGGATTAGATTTCACTGACTATAGAAAAGAAATTGTCAGAAGTGTCAATATGCTAGCTGAATTGAAGAGAAAGGGAAAAAGAGTCAACTTGTATTTTTACAAACACCTCCCCTTATGG
>JAOUJM010000253.1 GCA_029883265.1 Gammaproteobacteria bacterium | reverse complement strand
GTGTTATTGACGAGTCGGCCACCTAGACCAACGATGCGTCCCACGCTGTCAATACTGCCGCCATTATATAAGATGAAATCAGTTAGTGCGGGTGTGATTTGATCGCTAATATCATAGCGCGCCCAGACGATACCGCCGCTGCTTGCATCGGTTTCCTGGCGATAGACAAAGGGTCTGCGGCCGGTCAGGTTGTCACCCGGCCATAAATTAATGCCTGGTACTGCATCGACTCCAACAACATAACCAGCGTCATTGATGCCTAAAGCCCAAGATGTATTGCCAAAAAGATCGTATAAAGGAGTCACCGGTTCCACTGGTGACCAGGCGAAGGGGCGGGTGACCGAATCAATGCTAACACCGTTACCAAATTTTGAAGGATAATTCGAACCGCCAATAATTGTCCCGCTAGAATTAATTCCTGCGCCGCCCCAGCTTGTTTTGCCAGTGTATATTGAGGTGACAAGAGAGGACATTTTAGTTTGCTGGTCGTAGACAAGAACTTCGTATTCTTTTGAGATATTTGGAACTGTACCAACGGTACTACCGCTTCCTACATCCCAATAAAAAGCGTAGTTAGTCGATGTATTTACGTTGACACCTTGAACCCCAGTAATGCGATTTGAATTATTAATCGCAAAGGCCTCACCTTGAAACCCCGTCGTGGGATTACCGATTAAAATCGGATCGGATGCCGCGTCAGGCCAGTAAGCAGCTAGCCAGGTATCCGCTTGTATGGCGACACTGCCAACAATAATGCCATTATCATTCATATCCCAGGCGCGGCTTTTTATGTAGTTGCTGCCATTATTGGTGTTGGTGAGGGATAATACTTGGGGTTGGCCCCAGTTATTGGAGTCGATACGTATCCATAAAGTAGCCACCGGTGCTTGCCCAGGTGCAGCAGTCCAGCCGACAATATGGTCCAAGGAGTCCAAGCCATAGGCTGCAGCATGACTTCCACGATCGGGTAGTTGAATAAAAACCGGGTTGTTAATATCGAACACCATGGCTTTGGATATGCCGCCGGCTTCATAACTTGAGCCGGCAATAATACCTGCGTCATTAATTTTAAAAATTTGGGCTTGTGAGAAACTGTATTCACCTTTGGTGTAACCAGAAATAGCTGGCATGTGACCAATTTCACCTGGCAACTCCAAAAAGTTATACACCGGTGGTGTATGATTATTCGCATATAATCCGACACTTACGCTGCTTAAAACGAACAGTAAGCCGGTGAGTTTTAGGAGACGTCCTAGCTCCCTTTTTTTCAGTCCTTGAATCATGTTGCCTGCCTCCCGAAATGTTTATATTTTTAGTGTACGAAAAATATTCTAACTGATTAAGCTATAAGGCACCAGTGACAGCCCTGTTGTGCAAATTTAATCGATTGGGCTTATTTTAGGATTAATTTTTCAATAATCTGACGACGATTGGTTATTGCCGCGGATTTATGAATAGAAAACCAAGATTGACATGGATTTGAAGCAAAATCGGCCAAAACTGTCGTGCTGTAGTGACTTAGGTTTTATTTTGCGGCAAAACCAGCCGAATGTCGCCTAACACCGTAAAAATCCAGGCCGCAGATGCGCTGCTATGCGATAATAATAGCCAACCATGTGAAAAAAAATAATGTTGCGAAAATAATAATAGGGATGTTTGTTTATGTTCGAATCTATTAGTCACCCCAGTCGTTTTGTTATTTTGATGCTTTTTATAGTGCTGCTTTCGGCATGTGGCAAAGCAGCGCAAGAAGCGCAACCCGAATCCGTTGTGCCGAGAATTGTCGAGCTAAATCTTGTGAATGTTTCCCAAGCGCAAGCCGTGTACATGAATCACGAGTTGTCTATCGCCTTCACTACCGAGCACTGGCCGCAAACAGTGGAACAAAAAGTTGAAATTCAATGGTTTCGTCGCAACGACACAGGGGAAACAGCAATTGAATCGGCGGCTAATCCGCTTTATAAAATTCAATTAGCCGATGTTGGTTATGAAATATTTTGTAAAATTCGCGCGCTTGCTCAAGATGAAATTCCTGCCGGTGACTGGGTGGAATCAACCCAATCAATTTTAATTCAGAATCAGCCGCCCAGCGTGCGCGAAATACAAATAATAAATCAAACACAGGTCAGCGATAGTGAAGCTCATGTTGGCGCTTTATTGCGAATTGATTCCTATGTCTTTGAGGATTTAGAAGGCGCGGCAGAAGGTGAAAGTCTGATTGAATGGTTGCGCAATAATGAAGTCGTTGCTAGTGGCATGCAATACCAAGTGCAAAGCGCAGATTCAGGTTTTCAATTAAGCCTGCGTTACACGCCGATTGATGTGAATCAACATCAAGGCGCGGCAAGCTTAGTGGAAAATTTCATCACAATTCTAAACAGTCCACCCTTAGGTAGTTTGCCAAGAATCACCGGTGCTAGTGACAATGTTGCGCATGTGAATGATGAGCTAATTGCTGAGTTTGATTATTTTGATGCGGATGGTGATGTTAAAGGCGCCAGTGTATTTGAATGGTTGCGTGGTGATACGGTGATTTCGCAAAATAAAACCTATGTGGTCACACGCAATGATTTAACACAAAACCTGCGGGTACGCATCACGCCCGTAGCACTGGAGGGTGAGGCCAAGGTCGGTGCGCCAATTGAATCGGCAAGCGTAGCGATTGTGAACACTGCGCCAAGCGTGAGCAATTTAAAATTATCTTATACGCAATTACCGCTTCGGGCAGGTTCGATTTTAAAAGCAGAATACCATTATTTCGATCGTGAAGCCGATGCTGACGCCAGCGAAATAATTTGGTTGCGCGATGGTTTGGACACGGGTATACGTGCCAGCACTTACAGTGTGAGGTTTGTCGACGCCAATCATAACATCAGTTTTCAAGTGCGAGCTAAAGATCAAGCACAATTAATTGGTAATTTGCAAAGTTTAGATACAGCGCAAGCACTGCTATACGAACTGAATTTTGCCGCGCCCACGGCGACGGCAGGAATTAAAACCTTGAATTTTTCCTGGCCGACGATTCATGGTGCCGATTTTTATCACTTGCGTGAACACGTCGATGTCACTGCAACACCGCGTGTCGTGCAAACGGATTTGCCAGCCAATGAGACAAGTTTAACTCAAAGCACAAGTTTTGAATTGTCGGTGTTTCGCCAAGATTGGAAGCAGTTGCGTTATTCAGTAGAAGCTTGTGATGCGCTAACCTGTGTAAGCTCGGCGGAAGTTGCGGTGAGTGATTTAATGCTGGCGAGTATTGGCTACTTTAAAGCGAGTAATGCCGAGGGGGATGATAATGCACCGATTTTTCCTAATTGTTGCTCCTTGGGTGATGGCTTTGGATGGTCGGTTGCGCTTTCAGCAGACGGAAGTGTTTTAGCTGTGGGGACTCCCGAGGAAGATTCGGCTATTACTGGAATTGTGGTGGGAAGTCCAAATAATATGGAAACGAATAATCTCGCTGAAAACTCGGGTGCTGTTTATATTTTTCGCAAAACAGATTCTGGTTGGCGGCAGGAGGCTTTCGTGAAAGCTAGCAATGCGGCAGCAGGTGATCGTTTTGGAGAAAGCATTGCTTTGTCTGCCGATGGCAAAGCCTTAGTAGTCGGAGCAGCATTTGAAGACAGCTCAAGCCAAGGTGTGTTTCGTTTAGCTGCGCCAAGCGATACCAGTCTCGACGAGCAGGCACTGGATTCGGGAGCAGCTTACATTTTTGATTACGAACCAATAAATGGCTGGCAACAAACTGCATTCATCAAGGCCAGCAACACTGGCGCAGGCGATGGTTTTGCTGAGAGTGTGGATATTTCTGCCGATGGTTTATTGATTGCAGTAGCGGCGACACGAGAAGATAGCGATGCGGTCGGTGTCGATAGTGTTAATACTGGAGATGCGCTTGATGCAAATGCGCTTGTGAATACAAATTTTAATAGTGGCGCAGTCTATACTTATCGCAAATCACTCGACTCGGGATTATGGCGTCACCGCCATTATATTAAAGCGAGCAATACCGGTGCAGGTGATGAATTTGGACATGCGATTTCTTTAAGCGGGGATGGTAATACTTTGGCTGTGGGGGCGATGCTTGAGGATAGTCTCTTACTTGGTATTAGTACACCACCTTTTTGGTTGACGACTGAATTACTACGTGACTCAGGTGCGGTTTACGTATTTTCTTTTGAATTAGAAGCAACCTGGAATCAGCTTGCATTGATGAAGCCTAGTAACAATATTCATAGTGGGCAAAATTTTGGTTCCTCAATAGATTTGTCAAACGATGGTAAAACATTAGTTATTGGCGCAAGTGGAGACTTTCTTAGGATTGCAGGAATTTATCACCCGGAAGCTGATCAAGATCCTAGGGGAACACCAATTGTGGGTGGTATGGGAGATGCTCCTAATGGATCGATTTTTGTGTTTAAAAAAGAAAGTCAATGGATACAACAGGCCTATTTTAAAGCGAGTAATTTTCATAATTATAGTTTTTTTGGCTGGAATGTCGCGGTATCTGCAAATGGTCAAGAAATTGCGGTTGGTGCGTTCAATGATGCGGGGTCAATAAATGGAGTTATGGTTGGAGCGCCGAGTTTTGAAGAGTCGAATTCTTCAAATGACTATTTCACCTCTGGTAGTGTATTTTTATTTGGTTTTGATGGACTTTATTGGTCTGCAAAGTCTTATATCAAAGCGCCAAACACCGGGCCCGAAGATTTTTTTGGTTATTCCCTCGCCCTCTCCGCCGACGGCAAAACCCTAGCCGTGGGTGCGGCTGACGATAGTCGTTCGAGTGGTATTGGTGGTGATCTAAGTGATGCACTGCGTAGTGATGGCACGGCAAATTCTTCGTTTGATAGTGGTGCGGTGTTTCTTTATTAATGAAGGAGTTTTGAATATACAAACAAATGAATCAAATAGGGTTTCAGGATTGTTTGTCTCAACATTATTTTAGTTTTTATAAAAAATAACACGATGTCGCGAATAGTTTTTAACACAAATAAAACCATGAGCGATCAAGATCGATATGACACACATGGTCTGTCGGTGATTATTTAAAGAAAACTGTATTGGCCAGCGATTGCTTTGTCAGCAATGCAAAGCTAGCGGTTTTGGCTGACTGAGCCACGGAAACCGGAAAAAACCATAAACACTGTTTACAAGATCGTGCCCCACAATAAACCCAGCCTTTTTTGAAACTCATGGGCGTATAGCTCAGGCCCCAGCTTCAAAAAGTCCATAACTGCGTAATCTATTAGCAATGCCTAATGCATTTGTGTCACCGTCTCTAACCCGCCAAATTCAAGCTACTACCTTGTTGCTATTACAATTTTTTGATTTTTGACTTAAACTGCATAGGCGCTGAGTTTTGAAAACTTATGTGTGATGCACAGGTGCCACTTTTCAGGAAATTTATTCATTATGATGCAGCTTGCTTTACGCTTTGTACTTATTATTTTGCTATTGGCAATAGTCGCTTGCAGTCAGCAGCGTTTGAATTTCAAACCATCGATTAAAGAATACGAATCGATTAATCTTTGTGTGACGTATGATGAACGTATACATGCAGCTTCCCGTCCGCATATCGAAAAAGTAGTCAATGAATTTATTACTACGCACAACGAGCAAAATAGTCATGAATTTGCCTTACTCAATTGCCAATCGACTAAAGCGCATGCGCTCACTGTACATATTAGCAAACAAACCGTGCCAAACGTGGGCAAACAAGTTTTAATCACCACCCTAGGTGGCCTGGGTGTGATGGCATTGGTTCAGGGCGCGCCAGTGTTTTGGATTTTGTGGCCTTATGGGCAAATCCATACCTTCGTCAAACCCAGTGATGATATAAATTCAGACAATAGTTATCTGCAACGCTCAATCGGTGGAATGGCCTATGGTAGTCAGAATTCACTATATCGCAAACAGGCTAATTATCTAAAACCGTTATTGCATGAAGTGGTGAAACAAATTCGTATTGGTCGTGAAATAGCAAACAGTCAATAGTAAGGGTGAAAGATGAAAAGGATTTCAAAATTTTATCGGTTGTGGATTCTGAGTTTATTTGCTTGGGTGCTGTTATTTAACAATAGCGTCAGCGCAAGCGAATTTGTGCTTGATAGTGACTATGCCGAGCGCATAAGTGTGGAGTTTTTAACGGCTATTGATGGCGATACGGTTAAGGTGGTGTATAAGGACCAACCGTTAATTGTGCGCTTAAAGTCGATTGACGCGCCTGAGGGTAGTCAGCCACGTTCACGCAATGCGGAAAATCATCTCAAAGCTTTGCTCAAAGATGCGAGCCAAGTGCAATTGCGTTTTCTAAAAGATGAAAATAAAAATACGGATCATTATGGTCGCATGATTGCCAATGTCTTTTACAATGATATGGATATTAATTTAAAAATGGTGGAAGCGGGTATGGCGGTGTATTTCCGTAAATATCAATCGCAACAAACCCTACAAGAACAAAAAGATTATTCTGAAGGCGAACAAATTGCCAAAACTAACAAATTAGGCATTTGGGAATTGCCCACCAAACAACGCATGAAATATGAAATACCTTATGAGAGTTTGAATTTTGATTCGCGCACGGTAAAAATTCGTCCGTTTTATGCCGCGCACTCCGCCAC
>JAOUJM010000507.1 GCA_029883265.1 Gammaproteobacteria bacterium | reverse complement strand
TTTTTGTATTGATGATGGTTTGGCTATGGCGTTCTGAGAAAAAGGCAATTTTAATCAGGACCAATCTGCAAGATTCCCTTCGTTCTGAGCAGGAAAGATCACAAAAAATTCTTGAACAAATGTCCGATGCCGTATGTGTGGTGGATAGTGGCGGCAATATAGATTTTGCAAACCCGGCCATGGTTACGGCATTTGGTGATAGTGTGTGGAAAGAAGGAACCGTGGATGTTCTGCCTTGTGTAAAGGCGAAGGGGTGCACCATGACCCCGCAAGGACTTGCCCGGGCCGAAGGTAAATGTTGCGAAGCGACATCGCCCATAACCGGTAAATCTTACAATATTCACTGCACACCGTTTCGCGGCGAGGGAAACAGAGATTCCCGATTAGTCGTGCTGAGTGACATAACGCCCCATATATTAATAGAGCAACGCCTGCAAGAAGCAAAAGACGCCGCCGAAAGCGCCAATCAAACAAAATCAGAAATTCTTGCCAATATGAGCCACGAATTGCGCACACCGTTAAATGCGATTATCGGATTTTCCGATGTCATGCTTAATAATATTTTTGGGCAGTTAGGCAATGAGCGTTATTCAGAGTGCGCGCGCGATATCAATTTAAGTGGTATGCATTTGCTAGATTTAATAAATGACATTCTTGACGTTAGCGCAATTGAGGCCGGAAAGATTGAACTGCAATGTGAAGACATGGTTGTTTCAGATATTGTAAATTCCGCTCTTCGCCTTATTAAGCCACAAGCAAATAAGGGAAGAGTTTCACTGCAAACTGATATTGATGGCAATATGCCGATGCTGCATGGTGATGTGCGCAGGATGAAGCAAATTATCCTTAACCTAATGTCCAATGCGGTTAAATTTACCCCAGAAGGCGGGTCCGTGACGGTTAGTTCAAGTTATGGCGATGATGGCGCAATAAATATAAACGTAAAAGATACCGGCATAGGAATGGGTGATGACGATATTGAAAAAGCTCTGGAAAGATTTGGTCAGGTAGATTCAGGATTAAATAGAAAACACAACGGAACCGGGTTGGGGCTCCCTTTGGCCAAAGGATTGGTTGAGCTACACGGCGGCACCTTAAACATAGACAGCGCCAAGGGTTATGGAACGGTGACTTCGATCGTTTTTCCGCCTGAGCGAAGCGTTATAATTGGAATAGATGATAAAATTGAAATTGATTCTAATTTTGTTGAAGCAAACAAAACAATCAATTGATTGATCGGTCATATTTATTTCGAAGAATTAAAATATTATTTTAATTAAGCTATCTTTTTTCGTTTTAAAAATAATTATGAGGGAATTTTTATGTATTCACTGCATGGAAAGTCACCGCCATTATCCCCGGTGTTTATCGCCGGCCTTGTTGCAAGGCCGCTACCACCTTTATTGTTGCAACCAGCGGTCAGTGCGGCTTTTGCAATTTTAATGCGGCGCTATCCAAATTTGTTTGATAGATTGTCTGGTTTTGGTGATCCGGTTTTTATAATTGATCCCACCGATCTTCCAATAGTGTTTGAGCTAAATATTAACCCTAAGCGACCAAGACTTTACGTTTCCCGCCAAGGTTCAGCCAATGCTTCGGCGACAATTCGTGGGCCGTTGCGCTCGCTGGTGGACCTTATGGAAGGGCGCGTTGATGGTGATGCATTATT
>JAOUJM010000036.1 GCA_029883265.1 Gammaproteobacteria bacterium | reverse complement strand
GAAGAATTTAACAAATTTTGTCAATCACTACCTGCTACCTCATATGTGGTTCAGTGGGGAGATTCTCATGTTTGGAAAGTTGGAGGAAAAGTTTTTGCTATCGGAGGTTGGGCGCAATCTGAAAAATCTGCGTTCACTTTTAAAGCATCAGAACAAAACTTTCTTTTTTTGAATGAATGTCCTGGATATCGACCAGCGCCCTATTTGGCTTCCCGTGGAATGAGTTGGATACAACAATATGATGCAGATCCCAATGAGGACGAGGATCTTATATACTATATTCGAGAGTCCCATCGAATTGTATCCTTAGGCTTAACCAAGAAAAAACAAAAAGAACTCGGTCTCAATCAAGCGACCAAATGAGCAAACGTTTGCAGGATTGCATGCGTTATGAGCAATACAATCAAATCGGATACATTTATATGATGGTTTTTGTGAATTAATAAACTGGAAAATGAAACAATCAATTCCACTGCTTTATAAAAAAGGAGAATGGCATGATTCATTTAGTCTGTGGGCCTATCGGTGCTGGAAAAACTGCTTTTGCACAACAACTAGCTGAACAACAAAATGCCATACGGTTTTCTGAAGACGAATGGTTGGCCAGACTTTTTGTAGCCGATGCGCCGGAGGGATTACTTGACGAACCGATAGACATTGTTATGGCTTGGGCATCTGAACGATACGGGCGTTGTAGGTGGCAAATTTGGAAAGTCTGCGAACAACTACTAAAAACAAATGTTTCTGTTGTATTGGATGGTGCATCAGCCAATATCGAGCAACGGAATATTATTCGAACAAAAGCTCAAGATGCAGGCGTTTCTTTTAAACTTTATTATGTACACGCCGCGAGAGAAACACGATGGTCACGCGTTGTTGAACGAAATATCACAAAAGGTCAAACCTACTCATTGGATGTCACCCCCGACATGTTTGAAATGACCGAAAAGTATTTTCAAGCCCCCGTGGGTAAAGAATTAGCGGAATCCATTGTAATTGACACAAGCGACTCACAACCAATAAAAAAAACCGAAGCAAGCACTTGAGTTATTATTGAACGGTTCGTATAGGTTTTAAAAATTCAGCTTTTTAATCGACAACTAAAACCAAGATCGGTTAAGGCGAAACCCGGCAACAAACGATGTGTTTATTTTGCTAAGTCCAGTCAATCGAGATCGATTTAAACCGGCTTCCAAGCGTGCGTTGGATTTGCGGCCATTCAATTCAACTCCGACTAAGAGTGCTAAACTTTTACTTGAGGCATCGGCCAAATAATCAGTTGAGCTCGTTGCTTGAGCCTTGGTGTTGATATCATAATGTCGATAGACAAGTGTATTGTACGCAAGCAGCTTTGGCGAATAGCGATGGCCGATGATAGAGGCAATCTCGGCAATGTTTGATTCTAAGGAAATTTCACCCGTGTTGGGTGGTACTGAAAACTTATCACTGAAATTACGTGTTACGCCTTTTAATAAGATTGCCCATTTCACGCCTTTGTTTTTTTGCAAGGCTGGCTCACCGAAGATTTGATATTTCAATCCATATAGATGAAAACTACGACTGAGAAAATTCATGCGTAAATCGGATTTGAAATCCAAACGTGAAAGCAAACCCATATCCAAATGCAATGTTGATTTGTATATTGAGTTAATGCTGCGGGTTTTATCAATGCTGGTATTGAATTCGGACACCTGCACCTCCCCTACTTTAATCTGAACACCATTGCTAAGCGAATAGGCGGTATTGAGTTTCAAGAATGCACCGCTGGTTTCTGGCCCTTCAAATAAGGCAGTAGGAACATCATAAGCAATGCCTTTGGTAATCGAACAAGCAGAAAGCATAATCGCGATGACGATTAGAGATAATTTAGGCAATGAAAAAAGTCTCATGTTGCTCCTTTGCTATCAAACAACCATCGTATATTTTTCCAGCATAGTCCATCATGGCTTCAGTTGTTAGTTTGCTCTTCTAAATTAAACATTGTTGCGGACTAAAGACCCTATCCTGGCGTCGGATTTTGCCCGGATCGAAAAAAATGAATCTTTGAAGTCAGAATTAGATCGTAATTTGTTGGTATAGCCTGACAAACCTCATCCTAATAAACAAAACTGGCGTAGTTATTTCATAATAAGCTTTGATTGATGGCGCAAGCCATTGAGAAAAACAGTAGTGCCAGAACAAGGCTGCTTTTTGCTCTAGTATTCATTATATTTTGTGCTTAGAAATAACATTTTGCGATGAAAATTCGAAAAAACCTGTTATTCTATTGTTAAATCATTCATATACAAGGAAGTTACAGTGTCTTCACCGAATTACCGACCACATTCGATCGAATCATCCGCTGAAATCGATATTCACAGCGTCGCCAAACACGTGGTTTATGAGCAATATATTTCTCATTATTTACAAACCAGTTATGCCAATCCAAATATCCCTCAGGCGAATATTGCTTTTATTAATGCCGCGTCGAGCAAACAGTCGCTATCCCCCTCGCAGGACGAGCGGCGATATGATGACAGCGCCGTACGTATGATACGTTCTGCCGAGTCCGCCAGTGATTTAATTAATTTTAAACGCCAGCAAAATAATATACGCAAACGATTCACACTTAATGCCCAATATTATTTTTTGCAAACAAATCGAGACGACAATCAGCTTTTAAAAAAAGTTTTACTGGATCAAGATTTGATCGAAAACCGGCAGCGGCAAATTATTCAAGTTGAGGGAGCGTTTAATGAAAAAGTTGATAAAATCGTCGCTGAAGTCTTGGCACATAATAAAGCGGGACGAGCCATTTTTATTTTAGATCAATGCGATTGGTCTTATGTGCCCTTTGAAAAAATACGTTATATTTTTAGCAAACTGCCAAAAGCCGAAGTGATTATGACGTTTGCTACGGATTGGTTATTACATCATATCTCCAAACAAGACCATTTTCTCCAAGCCTATGCACGTTCAGGTTTGCAACAAGTATTACCGGTGCAACAACTTATCGAAATTAAACAAGAAAGCAAATACTGGCGCGGAATTATTCAATATTATCTACATAAAAATATTTTAAATTTATGCGGTGCTGCTTATTTCACTCCGTTTTTCATTAAAACCAGTTCGGCAAATCAAAGTTTTTGGTTATTGCATTTATCCATGCACGAAAAAGCCCGCGATGTAATGACCAGCTTGCACTGGGAAAAACACAATCAGTTCGCTCACGCTTTGGGGCGTGGCATTAATATGTTTGGATATGATCCACTTGATCAAACACAAAATGCAGATGTTCAACGAATTGTTTCACAACCGGAATATAAGTTTGATGATTATGACAAAGAATTATCGATTCAAACTATTTTAGGTGAACTGCCTTTAATTCTTGATAAATATAAAAAGGGTATACGTTTTGAAGAACTTTATCGCATCGTTGCCAACCATACACCTGCCACGATGAGCATGATTAAAGATGTTTTGGGTCGTTTGATTGCGCATAAAGAAATCACTGTGACCACAGCAAAGAATCGAGAACGCCGCAAGGCTTCATCAATTCAAAAAGATGATGTGATACGCATGTCGTTTCAATTAACTTTGTTTTTACCAACACCCAGTATGAGTAAACTTGCACTGATATAAATACTCGTTTTTGCATGCTGTACGGTGCCATCATGGCTACTTATTCTATTAAATACTTGTTATGACATGTTTTGATTTAAACATTGATGGAGATTAAAAAATGTTTGGTTCAGTTGTTTTAGAAATTTCGATTGCGCTAATCTTTTTCTATATACTCACCAGTTTACTAGCATCGACACTTTTAGAAACAATCGCTGGCCTATTCAGTTTGCGTGCAAAAAATTTAGAAAGCGCATTGGTGCGTCTGCTAAACAAACCTAAAACCGATGCGTCCTCAGCACCACCCAATCAAACAGCCGAACAAGACATTATCAAAGAAACATTGGCGCACCCGCTGATTCAGAGCATTACTAAACCCGATGGTTGGTTAAAGAAAAATCGTAAACCCTCTTATATCCCAAAAGATTTATTCGTAACTGCACTGCTTGATGTGTTGCCTAAAGAAGATGGCGGCAAAGAATTATCAAGTATTCGCGACAAAGTAAATTTAATTGAGAATAACAAAATTAGGAAATTACTCGGCTCACTAGTTGATGATGCCGGAGATAATGTGGTGGCCGTGCGTGCTCGCTTGGAAAACTGGTATGACCAAGTCATGGATCGGGCCTCGGGTTGGTATAAACGCCAAGCACAAATTATTATTCTTATTATCACCAGCGTATTGGTGATCTCTTATAATTTGGACTCCATTATGTTGGCGAAGTATTTGTGGAAAGATAAAACCGCTCGCCAAGTGGTAGTTGCCATGGCGGAAAACACACAGCTCGATAGCAATAACAGCCAAGCACTTCTGCTTCAAGAAAGTAATCTTCTGCTCAAACAAATTGATTTGCCAATTTGTTTTTTATGGATGCTGAATGATAATTATGCCTGTGCATCAACAACAGAATCGAATGAAAAACAATTCACAACTAAATTCACCGTGGTGAACTGGTCGCTCAAAGTGCTGGGTTTATTAATTACTATTTTCGCTGTATCACTGGGGGCGCCCTTCTGGTTTGATCTACTCAACAAACTCGTCAACTTACGTTCCTCAGGCGCCCGTCCACCGCCGGTGAATCCGCAATAAGCAATCGCCAATCACTTAATGCCCGGAAATACATGAGCATAGTTTTGGCCGATAGTCTGCCTGGGGCATGATTAACTTCATGTCGAAATTAATGAAAAACTGCTAATTTTCGACACAAAAACATTGCTTGAGCAATAATTATGCTATAATATTTCATGAGTAACGTTTTTGCTGGCCTAGGAGAGTGACTTATGGCGCAAACCCACCCACAAACCAGCCCGGAAGCAGTATTAACCAAAGCCGTATTAGCAGCGGCTGATTATATGGCAGTAAAGCAAACAACCCTCGCGAAAATACTGGGGTTAAGCACCGCATCCGTGTCACGCATGCGTGAAGGTCGTTATGAGCTTAAAACTCATGGCAAGGAATGGGAACTCGCGGGTTTGTTTGTTCGCTTATTCCGTGGATTGGATGCCATTATGGCGGGCGATGAACAATCGCTGCAAAGCTGGATGCGAAACTATAACCAAGCGTTAGGTGAAACTCCCATTAAATTGATTCCTACAATTACAGGCTTAACCAAAACCTTGGATTATGTGGACGCCTACCGCGCTCGCGTCTGAGGCCCGACCCGGTGGAGGCGTAGTCTGGCGAGTGGTTGAAGACCAAGTCTCCGCGTCGACGCGTAAACTCGTCGATACCCTCGATGAACAAGATATGCTGGAATCTATTTTAGAGGCCAACAAACCACCCGTTCCCCAATCTGCGACAAAACTTCATTATCTTTTGCAAACGCCTTTTCGTTATGATGCCCCCTATCCCGTTGGTTCACGCTTTCGTCGTGCCGGTAGTACCGAAGGTGTGTTTTATGCGTCAGAACAAATTCGTACCGCACTCGCTGAGCTTGCCCATTATCGAATGCGCTTTTTTAATGATTCACCAGACACACCACTACCAAGAAATCAGCAACGACTAACCGTCTTTTCTATCGCCTATCAAACACAATCACAAATTGATTTAACACAAAAACCGTTTGCCCAACACCAAGAACAATGGATGCAATCGAATGATTATTCTACAACTCAAGCATTGGCCGATCATGCACGTACAGCCAAACTCGATGCTATTCGTTATCAATCCATACGCGATGTGGAATCATCGTTTAATGTTGCTTTGTTAACACCTTCAGTGTTTCGATCAAACTCACCACTGGAACAACAAACTTGGTTTTTATATTTATCACGACTGGAAGCCAATTTTGAAAACACACCTAGCCGTAAACGTTATACGTTTTTACCACAAGAATTGTCGCTAGAAGATTTCATTAGCTAATGGTTAAAAAAAGGCTAGCAAGCTCGCTAGCCTCAATCGTTTATTAATATGACAATCCAGGGCTTTGGTGAAGATAACGATTATCGAATAACTGTTTTAATAAAAAATCGGCAACATCGGCCCGTGAAATTTTCAAAACCGTGGATTGATCGATTGGATCAAAGCCATGGCGATAGTCGCCCGTTCGTTCACCATCAGTAAATGCGCCGGGGCGTACAATAACCCAATCAAGATTACTTGCTTTCACATGCGCTTCTTGTAATTCATGATCATGATAAGCGGGACGTAGCAGCAAACCAAACATAATATATTTCCAGAAAAAGTTAAGATTTTTTCGGCTGTCACCCACACCTAAACTGGATTGACATATTAATCGTGTAACACCATTGGATTTCATTGCATGAATAATATGTTGTGTGCCTCTTGATCTTACTTCGCCTTTACGTCCAGCGCCTAAAACACAGATAACAGCATCTTGGTTTTTTATGGCTTTTTCTACATCCTCCTGATTAAGCACATCACCTTGAATGATGTTGAGTTGGATATGATTCAAATTGAGTTTGTTTGGCGATCTTGTAAATGCCGTCACAGTGTGACCCGCTTCCAGGGATTGCTTTACAAGGTGCTGACCAATACTTCCAGTTGAACCAAAGATAATAATGTTCATTTTGTTTCACTCCTTTTACAAATACTCCACATGCTTGACAGCCTGTCAATTGACCTAATGGGAAGACTAGGCTATGCTTTACATCATGTCAAGCAAAAAAGAATCGGATACCCGAAGCAACATATTGCAAGCTAGCTGGCGCCTAATGGAGCAATATCCTGGGCGTAACATCAGCATGGGGGATATTGCCAAAGCCGTAGGGATTTCTCGTCAAGCCGTTTATTTGCATTTTGCCTCACGTACTGAATTGCTTATTGCAACGACTCACTATGTTGATGATATAAAAGGTCTTAACCAGCAACTAGAAACACTACAAACCGCAAAAAATTCGATTGAGCTGTTAGAGATGTGTATCACTATATGGGGTAAGCATATTCCAGAAATTTATGGTGTTGCCAAGTCGTTGATGATGACCAAAGCCACGGATGAAGCCGCCCAAGCAGCTTGGGACGATAGCATGGGTTGTTTACGCGAAGTATGTGAAAATATTATTCATTCGCTTGCGCAAGAAAAATACCTCGCCCCCGAGTGGAAACAAAAAGAAGCTGTGGAATTTTTATGGACGATGATTTCTATCGACACCTGGGAGCAATTAACTCAAGAATGTCATTGGTCAAGCAATCAGTTTATCAAAAAAATAAGCTATGTTTTGAAATCGACTCTGTTACGTAAATGATTGTTGAACGTTCAAATGCAATAAGCTGCAACAACAACACTTCGAAATACTACATTAAATGATTACTCAAGCAATT
Organism: Gammaproteobacteria bacterium; assembly: GCA_029883265.1. Taxonomy (GTDB): domain Bacteria; phylum Pseudomonadota; class Gammaproteobacteria; order S012-40; family S012-40; genus JAOUJM01. The sequence continues at coordinate 18,571 of JAOUJM010000036.1, read as the reverse complement.
TTATACCAATTCATTTGCTTAAAAACTGTAATTTATTTTAACGCGAAGCGTCGAACAATAGTGCGTTTTCATTTAATCATAAGAATTACCTAATATTTATGAGATAATGTCGCGCTCTTTTCACTTTTAACCATTTTCTCGGGAGGATATATGCATAATTCTTGGGTGCCTTACTGGGTTTTATTAATCGTATTGTTGGCCTGCAATGTTGCATGGGCCAATGACGACCATAAAAATAAACTTGCTGTAAATAAAGTTAAGGGATCACTTTCTGTAATGGTGTTAGGCTCCGGAGGCCCTGTCGCAACGGCTGCTGGACGTGCCAGCGCGGCGTATTTAATTTTTGTTGATGGCCAACCAAAGATCTTGATGGATGCGGGTGGCGGCGCATACACACGCTTGGCAGAGAGTGGTACCAACATTAAAGATTTAGATATTGTGCTATTAACGCATTTACATATTGATCATACAGGTGACTTGTCATCGATTATGAAAACTGCGTATTTTCATTCTCGTGGTTACAACTTGGCAAATAATGCCTTTCCACCCGGTCGAACAGCACCGTTTCGAATTTTTGGACCTGCGGCCAATGGCGCAAAATTTCCACCTGTGCTAAACGCCAATCCTGATACCACCCAATACCCTGCTTCATCAGAATATGTTCACCACCACTACGATTTGAATTCAGGGATGGAACGTTACTTAAATATATTCAGTCGGGCGATTAGCGGCGGCATATTTAAGTATGAAACCACAGATGTTTCACCCAACTGGCAAGCTTATAATCCAGAAGTTATCGTGAATGAAAATGGTTTAAAAATAACGGCTGTTGGTGTAAACCACGGGCCGGTACCTGCCTTAGCATTTCGCATCGACTATAAAGGCCATAGCATTGTTTACTCAGGTGACACCAGCACTAAAGGCAATAATATGATTGCTTTATCCGAAGGAGCGGATTTATTAATCTACGATACTGCGATTATGGATGATTTACCCAATGGCGCAAACGATGCTGTATTTTTTGCACTTCATACAACCCCAAGCCGTATGGGAGAAGTTGCCGCGCAAGCCGGTGTAAAAACATTGGTTTTGTCGCATATTACCCCTATTACAGAGTCGCGCTTGAAACAAGTCAAACAATTAATAACCGCAAAGTCATTTCGTGGTTCAGTTAAAGTTGCCAAGGATTTAAAAGTTTATAATCTTACGGATGATTAGAAAGCACTATCAAAAAAGCCAAAGCTTTCCGCTTTGGCTTTTTTGTTTAGTTTATTGATGCCTAATGATGCGGCGCTAGTCATTTTGTAGATACAATTTAGCTTGATGATTATCCAGTTTTCTTTGAGTCAATAGCCGTTACTTTTGGAAAACTGATCTCGGCAAGCTCAATGCGATTACGTCCGTGGGCTTTGGCTTCGTATAATGCTTTATCAGCGGCATCAATTAAATCTTTATCACTAATTTTTTGATTAGCATCTATATTTAGCGTAGCGATACCTATGCTCACCGTGACATGTTGAGCAGTATCCGATTGTTGATGCTCAATTTTCAGCTCACTAATTTTATTTTGTAATTTCTTGGCCATATTTTCTGCATATTCGCTTTCCGTATTGGGAAGAATAACTGCAAACTCTTCACCGCCATATCGTGCTGGTAATTCACCTGCACGTTGAAAACACGTTTTCATTTGTTTGCTAATCAGTCGCAAACATTGGTCACCTTTCTGATGACCATAAAAATCGTTATACGCCTTGAAGTGATCAACATCGAGCATAATTAATGACAAACGTGAGTTTTGACGGATAGCACGGCGTACTTCTGAACGAAGTGTTTCATGAAAATAACCTTTATTGGCAAGACTGGTGAGAGGGTCTGTTTTAGATAATTGTTTCAAACTTAAGTTTGAGGTGAATAGCTCTTTATTAATTTTGGTCATAGCCTCACGTAATTTATGCTGTTCCGAAATGTCACGAACGACACCAATAAATTCAATCTTGTCGTTGATAAACATCCGAGTGACTGATAATTCAATTGGCAAAGCATTACCTGTTTTTGTCACTGCACTGAGTTCACGAATATGTCCAACAATTCGTCCTTTGCCAGTTTCTAAATATTGACTGATATATCCATCATGATTCATGCGATGTTGGTCAGGCATTAGCAAACTGATATTTTTTCCAAACAGCTCTTCTTGACTATAACCAAAAAGCTGCTCCACTGCAGGATTAGCGCTGGTAATAGTGCCGCTTGAATCAATAGTAAAAATAGCGTCGATCGTTGAATTAAACAATACTCGCAATTTTTCTTCTTTTTCTTTTAAAGTGCTTTCGTCGTTGGTCATTTTGTCTAATACTAGATTAATGGTTTTTGCAAGTTCAGTAATTTCATTTTTACTATAGACAGGCAAGCGAGTTTCTCTTGCACCTAAATTAAATTGATGCAAGCGGTGAATAATACCCATCAATGGTTTAACTAAGTAAAAGCGCAATAGACCGAAAATGATCGCGACGGTAAAAAACATGCCAATAGCAAAATAGTAAGTTTGATGTAGAATAGAATCCTGTAATTGCTGATAATGATACTGTAGGTTAACTCGGTAGAAAATAAAGCCACATTGGTTTGATCGTAAGGTAGAACTCGCCTGTTGCGGACAAATACTCGCGTATCCATCAATAAATTTACCACGCCTTTGAACATTGGCGCTTCTTTTGTTTAATCGATTCAGGCTGAATTGATCGAAGTCTATATTAGTATTTCGCCAATGCAGGTTGATGTCTGCATAGTGGTTGGAAGCTATGACTTTTCCTCGCGTATCCGTAAGGATAATTGCGCCCAGATCTGGCTCAGAAGAGACACCTGAAATTAGCTGATGAACAATCACATCCAAATCACGCTCCATTAGATGTTCCAGCACACCTTGTAAATAGTGCAATTTGTCACTAACTTTGGTTGTTACTGATATTGCGCTTTGCTCTTGAGTCAAGTGACGCGCTGACAAATAAGAAAATGTGATCACTACTAACAATATTGCAATAGTAATGACGGGAATGAGGAAGCGAATTTGTCGCACTTGGGTTAACATTTCTAAACAACCTATCTAAGAAACTGATCAGTGATCAGATTACTGGTTTCTAATGTTGAATTGACTAACCCATTTTCTTGCAGCACGCGTTCGAGTAATTTCATTGTGGCTTTTAAACTAGGAGGATTCCCGGAAAGTAGTTTTTGATTAATACTTAAACTCCCGAGCTCTAGTCCTGCAAAACTTGAAATAACTTCATGGGGAGACACTTTTAGACGTTTTGCCATGATTCCGGCAGCGGTTTGTTTGTTTTGCTCAAAATAGTCCAAGGCTTTAAACCAAGAATCAACTAGATGTCGCAAGTGCTGTTGGTGGTATTGATATGTGTCTTCATGTACGACCAAGACATCAACAATTTCGCCGTACATTTCACGGCTAGAGAAAATTTCTTTTGCACCTTGTTTCAATAAACGAGTACGAACTGGTTCGAAATTGACAACCACATCAACTTCGTTCCGCAAGAAGGCCCTTTCGTGGGCATTAACATCTAAATGTTTTATTTTTACATCTTGAATCTTAAGACCGTTCAGCTCAAGTGATCTGGAGAGTACATAGGCGCCTAGGGCACCACTCTCCACAGCAACAGTTTTGCCTTTGATATCTTTGAGGGTTTTAATATTGTTTCTTGCGAGAATCGAGTCTGCCCCATTCGAAACATCATGAATTAAAATTATTTTCAAGGGATAATTATCATGCACCAAACCCAATGCTTCATCGAGAGTTAATGATGCTGCTTCAATGGCACGATTGCGAAAGGCTCTAATGACCTCACTTGCAGAAGCATATTCTATTAACTTTACTTGCTCGGATTTAAGCTGCTTAAGTTCTCGTGCCAAATACAACGGCTCGTAGCCTGGCCAAACATTGGTGCCCACTCTCAGTGGTTGATCAATGTTTTTATTGCAGGAACTAAGGCTAAGAATTAGAACAAAAAGGAAAAGCGTCCGCTGTAGAAACCTAGACATTTTGTACTCCAAAATAATGTTTTTAGTTAGGCATTACAGGTAATAGTGTCGTCCCACAGGGGTAGAAAAACAGCTGAACAAACGATGAAAGGTAAAATATTGTTTACAAACCTGTAAACAATTGTAGATATGTCAAACTCATCAAATAAATATTGTTTTATGGGATCAGTAGATTTATGCGAAATGAAAATAATTCCGCGCTTTGTTACAAAGCACGGACCAATCGTTTTAGGTTGTAAAAATTTAAGACGCGCTTATGCTATTACTCATGCTATTTAGAAAACCGCACTTGTCATCACTGATATTAGGATCACATTTCTCTACAAAATCGACGAGCGTATCTCGCATGGTTGTATACTCTTTGATTTTGTTCTCAAGTTCACTGATTTTAGTGCTAGCAATTTTTTTGATTTGACCGCATTCTGATTGGCCTAGATCCAACATTTGATTGATTTCTTTAAGTGTAAAACCAAGTTTTTGTGCACGCTTAATAAAACGAATACGTGTAATAGTGTTCTGCGGGTAAATGCGAAAACCTTTTTCAGGTTTCTCTGGTTCAGTTATTAGACCGCGGCGTTGATAATAGCGGATAGTTTCAAGATTAACTCCAGCGAGTTGTGCGACTGTTCCAATCGTTAACTTCATGTATAGCTCCTCACAAACGACTTTCCATATGCCTAGTTCACACGCAATCTAATACACACTAACGAAAAGTTTGAACAAGTTCGTTGCGTTTATAATTTTTATTTAATCATTATTCTAATTCAGTCTAGCTTAACAAGCTCTTAAGAGATTTTGTAACGGTGTCCTTGAGAATCCAAGGTTTCTATGCGAGATCTGTGCATTTAAGTTGTGACTTAAAATGATGAACAATGGATCGGACTATTCATTCAAAAGTACGGACTCTGAAATTACCTAAGGGAGTTTTCCTGAAAATGAAAATCGGTGAGAAGAAAATAAAACCAAATCAAACGGCACTTTAAATTTGTGTTCAAACCTATCACCAAACAATCACAAAAATATCCCATAGCAGTTATTTAAATATTTTAGTCTGCAATTGATACTCTGTATTCCGCAAAAAACTAAGCTATTGTTCTTAGAAAGTTTTATATTTTACAGAATAATCTCGCTGACAAAAAACAATCGAAAATGCTTTTTTAGCTAACATATTAAATTGACAGGATTTAGTTAGGATTAAACCTATGATAGTATTGCGCCCGATTTTTCAGAAAGACTTATTCCCACATGATTGAGAGGTTATTATGTTTGGGCTTATTCGTCGTATTCCCGAATTAAGCGTTTTAATTGCATTAACCATTGCTGCTTACGCGGTTATGGGCATGTTTTCTACTGTAGAGACTACAGAAGCTCTGTCACCTTCGGGTGCTTGGGGTATTATTGTCGCGTCATTCCTGTTGAGCACACTTATCGCCGTTATAGCGGTGCTTGGCGGGGTTGGAGGTGGAGTGATTTTCACGCCCGTCATGCTAGGCTTTACCTCGGTTGACACCTTGCTGGTTCGTTCAACAGGTCTTGTTGTAGCAATGTTTAGTGGCTTGGTTTCCGCCGGACCGTTTATGCGCAAAGGACTAGCTGATATTCGATTGGTCTTCTATTGCGCTATTCCCATTATTGTTGGCGCTATTTTTGGTGCTCAGGCAGCCATTGGTCTAGCAGACAGCATGGGTGAACAAGGTGACGCGATCGTGCGTTTATTATTGGGTTGCGTTTTAGTTTTTATTGCAGCCATGTTTATTTGGGCGGATCAAACACCGAATACCCAAAAGCTAAAGTGACAGATCGTTTTGCCGAGAAATTGGGCTTAAGTGCTTCCTACTGGGAAGAATCACTTAACAAACCTGTCCACTATCGTGTGGTTCGTGCGATTCCCGGAGCGATTTTATTTTTATTGGTTGGATTCACTGGCGGCTTCTTTGGTTTAGGCGGAGGCTGGGCCGTAGTACCCGTGTTAAATTTGGTTATGGCGGTTCCGCTAAAAGTTGCAGCCGCATCCAGTGGTGTTTTGTTAGCTATTGGTAATGCAGCAGCTATCTGGCCTTATATCGTCAAAGGTGCACTGATCGCAATTTTCGCCGCGCCTTGGATGATTGGCCAAGTCATTGGTGGCATTCTTGGTGCTCACATACTTGCGAAAGTAAAAGCAGCGTTTGTGCGAAATATTCTAATTGTATTATTAATTCTTACCAGCTTAAAACTGATTGCCCGTGGCATCGAAGGTTGGTTTGGAATTGATATTCCATTGTTATAGAGGATGAGCCTATGAGTCAACACACACCATCATCTGAAGAACGACCGCATATTCCTGTTGCCGGTGTTGTCTACGGTGATACGATTTATTGGATTACGATTGCCGCTACGGTTATTGTTATCATTGGGTCAGTAATTTCCTTCGTTACCAACAACACCTATATCGATCCAACTTATATGTTGTCATCAATTTGGGAAGGCAAAACCGTTGATGAAATTTGGGTAGGCGCGGTTGGTGCTGCACCGAATGGTCATTGGTATTTATCGAAATTGGCTACAGGAAATGGCTTAACCGCTTTTGGCATTGCTTTAGGTGTTTTTAGCGTGATACCCGCCATTCTCGCAGCGGGTTACGTATTGTTTAGAGAGAAACAAGTATTATTTGCCATACTCGCATTAGTTGCAGCATTGATTACCACTTGGGCAATGATTGCCTAAGCCTTGTCTATATCGAAGAAGTTATTTAACTTCTTCGATATACGAACGAGCAATAGGCGTTTGCACATAAAACTTCTTACCATTTTCTTCTGCCCAAAAATAATAATAACCTTTATCCGGCTCACTGGTCACTTTGCTATCAACAATATTCCATGCACGCACATGTTCACCGTCTGCATAAGTGACTTTATAGTTGCCTTCAAGCCAAGTGACGCCAAGTCTTGCAAGTTTGTTTTGTTGCTCTTCACTACAGGCGGATAAGATAATTAGCATTGCCGTAGCAAGACTGACGATGATTGTTTTTTTTGTAACTGACATAAAGTGTCCTTTGAGGTTAGAAGTTCATGTTAACATAAGCACTCTTTGCATATTTTTCAAGGCAGCGAGGACATATAGCCTTTTTCATATTATCAAATTGCTGTAAATTATCACAAGCATACATCACACAACTAGGATCACTGCAATGCTCGTATCCCCTGGTGTGCGCCAATTCATGTATGGCTAGTTTATTAATTCGCTCGCGCATTAAGTCATGGTTGCCATCTTCGAGCAATCGAATAATAGAAATTAAAGCAGCTCGTCCGGGCAAATCGGCTACACCTTTAACAAATTCCAGCACATAGCGATAAATATCTTGATTCATTACTCCAATGACTTTTCCGCCCGGGAATTGTTTAACAAAGTGTAGTATGGTGTCAGCAAGAAATTGTTTACGTTTTGTATTGTATGCTTGTTTGGGAACGTTCTGAAAATCGACACACTCAATCTGACAATCAAAAACTAACAAATCGTCGGCCAAGTTGTCGATATACGTTGGATTAACACCAGCGAAAGGCACGATGACTATATTCATGGCAGTCCTTCGAACAATTGCTATTGTTTATAGCATAGGAAAGATTGCGGAAAAATAAAGCCTATTGAATCCTAGTGATTGACTAATGTTTCAATGTTGGAGCGTATGGGACCGATGACATCCTCAAGCTTTTGCCGCAATACACTGCCCATGGCATCCGTATGCGAAAGCACTGGAATTAAAAGTGCATCTTCAACCTTATTTAATTCATTCAGCGCTGCGAGCATAGCTTCAAAACGAGAAACAAACTCTGGCTGGTTTTTTTGTTCTGAAAATTTTTCTATCAAATAAATGAGGTTGGCTTCGTCCAGGATTTCTTTGAGATGAAAATACTTGTCCATGATCGCAATTATTTCTACGATCTCTTCCTGGCTGGTGTACTTTTCTAAACTACGTTTTAGCACTGCTAAGAACTGTTGGCCTTGGGCTTGGCAAATTCGTTGTAATTGTGCCAAATAAGCATTCATTGTTTCATTGTTGCTAGAATCAATTGCCTCGACGTAATTCAACAAAAAATGATCACTTTGGGTATCGGGCAAAGGCTGTTCAAATTGATTGAGAAATCCAATGCAAAATATTGCCTTGCGCTGCCCTCTACGCCATAGGTTTTGTAAATCGTTTTCTTCAAGCAGGCCAGGTTTCACAATTAATTTTAGTGAATCAATAATAACTTGAGGTTCACTTTCGAAGGGTAAGAACTCAAATAGAAATTTAGCAAGTTCACGACCTAATGCACTGGCGCGGATAGTTGCATTGTTCAACATCATTTGCGCCACTTCGACCGATTGCAAACTCCACCAAACCAACTCGGCAACCTCGATACTTAATGCGGGCGAATTTGCCACAGCGATGACAGCTTCGGGTTCACCTAATAACAAAAGTGAACCAAGATTAGTGGATTTACTTTGCTCCATACGCGTCCAGCGCTTGATGAACACAGGATATCCCCCGGGAGAACCGGTGACATGCGCAGACAAAAGTTCACGCACCAAACGCAAATATTTATGATCAGGACAGGTGGGATTTAATGGGAATTTGGATTCGCCTTTTTCCATACAAGCATGGACTTGCATATTTGATTCATCAATGCGGATTGCTTTGACATTTTGACGCAATAATACATTAAGTTTTAAACGATCTTGGTTTGATATACTCATATTAATTCAACTGAATCCGTTGTCCCCAAGGCACGCGTGCTTTCCCTTTGACCAGCCATGCAACTGGATAATACGGTGTTTGTTTTGGAAAACTACCTTGTGCATCTGTGAAATAAACTAAAAGATCCGGCGCCATATCTTGCTGTGCTATCCAATCAAACACGGGCTCAAAAGCGGTACCACCGCCACCGTAAATGTTTGGTGGTAGACTTAAGTATTCCCAGGGTTCGAACACCCAAGGTACATCTTGGGCCAATTCGCTATCACAGGCTAACAATGTAACTCGTGCCTTGATTTGTGCTTTAATCGTATTGATCTCCGATAAAAACTCATTGAGTTCTTTTTCTTTTATTGAGTTACTGGTATCTATGGCTACAGTTAAATTGATTTGATGGCTGCGTAAGCTGGGGAAAATAGCCGGATCACCACGACGGGTGGATGGTCGCACATAACTATAATCATCACGCGCACTCGCACTCATAAACTGTGACAATAATTGTCGCCACGGCAAACGTGAATCCAAATAATGATCAACTAAACGTGCTAAACCACCACTGAGCTTTCCTGCTTGCCGTGCAGTTTGTGCTGCACCTGCCAAATATTGCTGCCATTGTTGCGCTAAATCATTACGCGCTTGTTGTTGTAACGGTGGCGGCTGTTTGGCTAAATCTTGTTTATCTTGATTGCACGAGCCACTATCCTGTTGTTGCGGATTCTCATTTTGTCCTTGCTCTTGTGGTTGATCATAAATATGTTGATCAATAGTTTCATCGTCACTTTGGTCATCGATGAAAGGATAGATCTCCTCAGCACTCATGCCACGATAGGACTCTTCATATAAGATACCACGTGGCGCTTCTAATCCTTCATCTTTTAAAATAGGATTAATCGCATAATCACAAGCCACATCCCAACGATTCTTTTTGCGACCTTCTTTGCGAACAAAATGTGACAACGCGCAGTGCAAGGCTTCATGAGCCAACATAAATTGGGTTTGTGATATACTAAGGTCGCGAATGAAGTTTTTATTGTAAAAAAAAGTTTTCGCATCAGTCGCCGTACTGTGACACCATTCGGCATCAGCTTCGGCCATTTTAAAACGCAACACCAAGGTTCCTAAAAAAGGATGACTTAAAATCAATTGTGTGCGAGCGGCACTAAGTTTTTTTTCCGCGTCAAGATCAGCCAAGGCAAACTCGCTTATTGAAATTCAGTATAGAGCATGACTTCGGCCACGGCATCGGCCCATTGATCAAACTCTGGTATTTCGAAAATAATATCACCGACCGCAGATTGTAAATCTGAAACCAACATTACACCCATTTCCTTTTGTGGAAAGTTGAGTGCATAATTCAGTACCCGACCGATCACCGTCTTCGCTTGATCGGTTTTACTCGCTTTAATTGCACGACCGACCAGTGCTGTCGCCACGGCATATTGCAAATCAACTTTTTCCGGTACTGAGGTTTCTTCACCGGCAATGATTGCGTCGATATCGGGTAAATCTTGTAGATTATCAATAAATGCATTTATTTCGATACCCGCTGCGGGACCAACACAGGCTTGCAAGGCTCCGTTGAGTAGCGATGGTGAGTCTGAAAATTTTTGTAACGCCCGGTGAGCAAATTCCCAGGAGCGTGGTGTTGGGAATGCTATCGGGTTTTGCGCAGGATCAAATTCAAATAAATGTTCAGGACGAAAGCGTAAAAATGCAATCACACGCTCATCGATTTCATTTTCATAAGCCCATAAGGCCCAATCGTCTAAATGAGTTTCAACTTCGAAATGGGAAAAACGATTGGCTAAGGGTGCGGGCATAGCATAACTGACGCCGCGATCGCCTTGACGGTTACCGGCGGCAAATATGGCCCAACCTGGAGGAACACGATAATCACCAAGTCTGCGATCAAGAATGAGCTGATAGGCGGCCGCGGAAATACTCGGTGGCGCTGATGTGATTTCATCAAGAAATAAAATTCCGTGCTCACCATGAATGTCCTCATGCGGCAACATGGTCGGTACGGCCCACTCAACGCGTTTATGGTCACGAAAGGGAATGCCGCGCAAATCACTTGGTTCGAGCTGAGACAAACGGATATCGATCATGGACGCCGTGTGACGTTGCGCTACCTGTGCCACCAATTGAGATTTGCCAACACCAGGTGGTCCCCATAACATCACCGGTGTGTGATGGCCATGAACTGCACTTTGAAACTCTTTTTCTAAAATGCTTTGTATATCCCTAGGTCGCATAAGGTTTCCCGCTTCTCTATAAAAACAAAAGCTTAGATCTTATATAGTGAGGCTTCAAGTGGCCATATCCCTATAGGGGTGCTCAGGTTTTTACACATTCTCTGCCGCATAGGTTAGACTTAGCACTTTCACGTATATATTTGGAAAACTTATGCAGCAAGCTTTCAAATTTGGCAGTTATTTAGTCGCATCGAATTCGGTTACGGATAAAAATAATAAAATGGTTTGTGAGTCTGGCGAAATTGCCTTGGTATTTTCCAATTGTAAAAATCCCCCGCCAACCATTTACGATTTGTTATTTGAAAGTGGCGCCACCACTTTTGATCTAGATGCAACAATCGTGGAAAATAATTTCAGCCTCGCCTATTATGATCCACATGTGGTGATTGACGGTTGTTCGACAAATGATGGTTGGGCCAAAGCTAAGGCCAATATTGCTTCGGACGAATAATACAGATATTACTAATTTTCAAGAGTTAACAAATTCTCTATAAGAAAAATAAATTAATTGTTTGTTACCAACTAACAGCGCATAAAATAATGATTACCCAAGCGTTGTTTTTTCAAACGATACATCCAGATCATACGCACGCCTTTGGCGACATAACACGTTGCTCCGTTTGTAGGATCGACTAGATCACCTTTAAATGCAGCAGACGCAATTCGAAAGGCTTGTGTTTTTGCTTTTTGATTAAGCATCTCATCCGGCACCTTATCAAACACCCATTCAAATTGTTTTTTGTCCTGAATGACCTTACAAGCAGTATTGGGCCATCGTCTGTCTTTAACTCGATTCATCACTACTTGCGCCACCGCAATCTGCCCTGCTCTGGATTCTCCGCGGCTTTCAAAATAAATATTTTTTGCCAAACACTCGATGGACTGTTGCGGTGATTCATAATCAATATTAATGGTTTTAAAGGATAAATCCTGCAAACCAGAAACCGTAAATCCACTGGCGAGCACAATTAAAAATCCAGCCAAAATTAAACGACGAATAATAAACAAGGAATTACTACGGCGCGCACGGCGCCAGTTCATTCGAAAGAAAAAGCGTTCAAGACGGGATTGGTAACGGTAGAGTCTTCTCATAACACAACATCGTGCAATAGTCTGTTCTTTAGTCTAAATTAAATGCCGATTTTTTCAACTAAGGTTTTTTTATGGAACTAAATAGATGGGCGTATCTCTTTGTTTTTACGAGATATTATTAACTACTTCTTAATGAAAAATATATTAATATCATATTTTTCAGGATTGGTTGTAAATCTTGGGTTTGGTATCTATGTTTGATTGCACCAAACCCAAGAAGATTGCTTAAAACATATAACCTAAGCCAACATTCGCTAACCATAGCGTTTTCATTTGCGGGCCATTCAAGTCTTGGTAAACCGGTGCAGAGAAACTTAAATCGACACTGGTCATTTTAGAGTTTTCATAACGAAGTCCGAAACCCAAGTCGAAGCGACGTCCGCCATAGTTTCTTGCATCCATGGCCGGTGACATCTCACGATTAGCTTCATTTTCAGCATCAAAGCCAAGCGTCGTTTCAACATTTCGTGCTTGCGCAGTCACTTTCGCGCTAATGTTATTTGTGAAATTCATTTTCAGCCAGGCATTGCTTTGCAAAATATTACCTAAACGATAATCGTGTTTGTTGCGGTTAAGTCGGGCTGTATATTCATACGACAAACTCCATTGCAAAAACTGTATGGGTGATTCAATAGTAATGCCTTGTTTGAATTCGTAAGAACCGGAACCAAGTTGCATACCGTATGGATATTTCTCTTGAGTGACGATGCCGGCTAAATGAGTCATGGGTCCTCTCACGTCGGTACTACCGGTTGGGAAACTCATACCGACCATAAAGGAAATATTTTTCGGTCCTGCGAATGTAGCGGTTACCACGCTATCAGCCAGACCTTTTGAGTACATTTGTGATGCGGTTTCATCTCTGGAATACATTTCCATGGAGTTGCTCATATAGTGCAACATGCCCATGAGCATATATTCACGTGTATGATACATCAGCATCAGCATATGCATATCCATGCTCATATTTCGCGGAACCATCATGTATTTGTATTGTTGAGTTAAATCAACAGCATCAACCAATGGAACAAATATGGTTTGATCCAATAAACCTTGCATGTACATATGCGTATAACGATAGTCAAACATTAACATACCACTACTACGCACCGCTGCTTGTTTTGAAATATTAACGTCAGCTTTGCCTGCTTTTAAGGTTCCATCGGGCAATAAATAAAATCCTGCGGGAGCAACGGCTTTACTCGGATTATTCGCCATAATCGTGCCGTCGGGCATACGGTGAAATCCGATGGGTAGATCGGGTAACGCTTCTTCTGCCTGGGCCACTTTAAGTTCTTTTAACACACCGTTTTCATCCAAAACAAATCCGGGTGGTGCAACTGCCTTGGCAGGATTGTTCGCCATAATATCGCCATTATCCATGCGATGAAAACCAATAGGAATATCCGGTAAGTCATCTTCCATGTCCGCTGGCAATACCTCTGAGACAAGAATTTCTTTAACTTCGATTTTTTTTAGTCTAGCGTCTTTACTAATGTAATAACCATCCGGCGGAATGGCTTGCAATATATCCTGAACCACAACGTCACCATTGCTCAGGCGTTTGAATCCTGGTGGTACCGGCGTATTTTCTTGTGCTACAAGATTGGTGGTTAACACCAAGGTTAAGATTAATATGCTTGTACTCTGACTAATTGAAATACGAGGTTTACTACAATCAACCAACCCCATCATAACTCTCCCATTCATTATAAAATTTTTTATCGACTCAAAATCACATAACACCCCAACGACTGACCGACAGTCGCTGGGGTCAAGCGCTTACTGAGATAACTGCTCGACATACCACACGCGATGATGCGACATAGAACCGCTCATGATGTGTTGATCCCAGGAAATGCCAACATCATTTAATGCATTAACATCAATGCTCACATCCAGGGTATAGCTGCCGGTACTTAGATCATTATTCACAAGCAGGGTCGGTGTTGTTGACCACAGACCATCAGGAGTCGCTTGATTCACATACACTTTATTGGTGTTGTCAGCAAGATTAATGCTTGTCCACACTGCATAAGCATTACCCATGCTGTCTAGGACAAATTCGAGATGATTTTCTAATTCATCATTCATGGTGCTAACCGCTGTTGCTGAATTCCAATGCCACATGTCCATGCCATCATTGTTCAGCATATGATGAGCAAGCGCCGTCATATTATGCACTTGCTGACTACCATTATTCATGGTGATTTCTTCGCGCCAGGCAATCATATAACGCTCACTACCACCACTAATGATTTGCGTTGGATTATGGTTAATTAACTGCACACCATCACCATTGGTTTTGCCATTAATATTACTTTGCTTAGTCCAACTTCCATCGGCTTTAATCACATAGGCATCGATCATATCCGACAAGAGATCAGTAACAATCACTAGGGAATAATTTCCATTGCTGACCGATGTTGCATTGGCTGTTTGCAAGCCACTTGGACCATTCAGCACATTCGACCAGCCTTGCATCGGTGTGTAAGTCGCAAGTTTTAAATCGAAACCACCAACATTTGCATCTTGATTGGCTTCTAACCAGGACACATAAACATTTCCATCCGCATCCACATGACGGGGTAATAACGCGGCCTCGGCAGGAACAGTGATAGTTTCAATCGCCTGCCATCCATTCGCTACCATATAGTGTTTAGCGTGAATATTGACTGAGCAACAGGGGTTGGCCAACTCATGCCAGGCAATCGTCACCATGCCGTTGCTATTCGTGGTTAGCTGTAAATTGAAACTGGTAATGTTACTTGGTACATCTTCTGGCATAAGCATTTTGCTCCAACCAGCACTAGGCAAGTAACGCGCTAGATATAAACGCTGCGAATCACGTATCAAGGCATATAAGTTACCAGTGGCCTCAATCGGATTTATTTCTTCGATAATCGCAGACGCAGACAAGTCACTCATTAAACCAGAACCGAGCAATGTGTTTGCCCACATATCAATGGATTCACTACGCAAGATTTGATTGGTCATGGTCGTTGTTGTCGTACCATTTCCACTATTAATACTGGTCGTCGACATACGAATAAAACGATTACCCAAATCGTCTAACGCTACTTGCGGCCCATAGAAACGTAGATTTGTAGCACTATGCATCATTTCAGCAGCGATTACAGGTGCTGTCCAATCGTTGGTTACAACAGGATCATCATTATTGTTGTTGGGATCATTCGGGTCCTGATTTGGGTCCGGATTATTATTGTCTCCAACGACTGCATCACTAATTGATGTGGCACGTTTGCTTAGATAAGTCGTTAAATCATCAGTGCTGCCATCGGTTGTGCGTACTGCCCAAAAGGTTTGTGCTTTGTTATCGCTGTCTATCACGGTTTCAAGCGCAATGATGGCCCCTGTGGTATTGGCAACACTCGTGATTAACTCTTTCTGTGACCAAGCGGTATTACTATTGATCTTGTGACTAGAAATAATATGACTCGCATTGGCATCATTTTCCACCCAACTTGCACTCGCTTCCCCATTAGCATTAAGTGCTACTGTTAATGCCATTGCATCTGCATTGCTTGCACCATGGGCGATATGTGAAATCGTGCTCCAACCGGAGGATGCACTGTATTGGCGAGTCATTAACATTTGCATTAAACCGCTATTATTGTTTGCTGTCATAGCAGAATCAGTTTCCATCCAAGCCACCAAAACATCACCCGCAGAGTTGCTGTCGAAAGCGGGCGCAGCAATTATACTGCTCGTGCTTGTTGGTGCATCGAGTTGTATAGGTAGACTCCAACTACTGGTATTCGAAGTGAATTGCAACGCATGAATGCTATGAGTAATACCATCTTGTTGATGCAACACCACTTGCAAATCACCCGATCCACTGACTCCAGCCGCAATGCCGGAAACCAATTTATTCAGCATAATTGTATCGGTATCAATTGTGCTGACTGCACCCCAGGTGTCGGTGCCACCATTATAAGTGGCGGTCTGCAAGCTAAATGTTCCGCTGAGTTCTTCTAACCATACCGCACGAATATTATCTTGTCCGTCGATTACACTAATCAGAAAATGATTCGGTAAATTGATTGCAGTGGTCATATTCATGCGATGCAATTCAACCGGGTTTGCACTCCAGCTGTCGGCTGCTGTGCGCTTGAAAACACTTAAACCAAAACCACCCGTCATATGAGTTTGATGTAATAAATAAACTTCACCGGCAGAATCCACCAGCACCTGTGGCGTGTGACCACTGGTTAATGTGGCGCTATTCATGAAATGTCCCATAGACTGCATGAATTCGCTGGACATCGTATTGCTGGCATTATTCCACACAACAATAGCGTTACCTGTATCTGGATTCACGACAAAATCCGAGTCAGTCGCTGCCGAGCTATAGCCGACGGGTTTATAAAGAATGCTATCTGCATTACTCCAAACCGTGTTGCCGACGACGTCTGTAACACCTTGCATAATATTAATATCATGTTGAGTGAACTCAAAACTCACTGGATCAGGTTGTGATTCCACTAACCAATGCGCAAAAATATTTCCGCTATTGGTTAATTGAAGTTTGGCACCACTAATCACGGCTTGATCGGCAGTCGCAATTTGAGTGTTATGCATTTGAGTGCTACTAGCCCATAGATTGGCAACCACACCTGCTGGCGCGTCGACATTATTATTGTTGTTATTAGGATCGTTGTTTGGATCATTTGGGTTCGTTGTATTATTAAAACTTGGACTATTAGTCGACGCTACCACATTGGTCATGCTCGCAAGACGCGTAACCAAATGATTGCTCAAATTTATTGAACTGCCGCTGCTCGATGTTTGAGTCCATACAATCCATGCGGCACCATCAGCCGTAAACACACTTTGTGGTGGCGTAATCATAGTACCGGCCGCTAGTGCACTGACTTTTTCTTTCATAGTCCAGGCTGTGTTGGCTTTTCTCGAACTCGCCATAACATCAACTGAACTGTTACTAGTTTCGACCCAAGTAATCATCATGTTGGACAAAGCATCAATCGTAGTACCCATTTTTGACGGAGATTGTGCCATAGCAACCATATGTGCATCACTCCAGCCTTCGCTGGCCGAATAAATCAGTGCAGTTACATGATTCATATTATTCTGAGTCTCTACCCAAGCAGCGATTAAATTACCTGAAGCATTGCTAGCAAAACTTGGCGCGGTGCTTATTAATCGAGTCGAATCTTGAGTGTCGCGTTGCAATGGCGTATTCCAAGCCGTGCCATCAAAATCAGCAGTGATAATCGCTTTTTCGCTGCCACTATCCTGGTACAAAATTAAATGAATCTCGGCGTTTCCGCTTACAGCCGTCATTTCTAATGATTGAATCGCCGCGAAGTTAATGCCACTTGGATTGGCACTATTTGCAATCATCGTGATGGAACCCCAAGCATCGGTGCCTGTATCATAGCTTGCTGACATTAAACGATAATCTTGACCAATGTTTTCAATCCAGACGGCAAACAAATTATCTTCGCCGTTGCTGATGACTTTAAGAAAATTATTTGGCATATTAATCGCGCTGGCCGCATCCATGCCCATACGATGCAATTGAACAGCTGTACTCCAGGTATTGGCCTGGGTGCGACGACTAACATTAAGACCAAAACCATTCATCATTGCCGATTTCAATATGAGAAAAGCATTGCCTGCAGAATCAACTACAACTTGCGCCGCATCACCATTATTTAGTGTCGCAGAACCCATAAAATGATTCATTGCGTTCATGAATTCGCTAGTATTGATACTGTCGCCGCTTTGCCATAGGGCATAGCCATCACCGCTAGAATAATTAGTTGTGAATGAAGTATTCGTTGCATCACCACTAATACCGACAGGCGTATACATTGTACTATTCGGGTCACTCCAACTATAACCTTGGGTTTGGTCATATGCTGCACGCATGATCGATAAGGATTCACCCGTATTTGAAGTATTCGTCCAACTGTAGAACACATTTCCGTTGTTAACGATTTGAAAATTAGTAGACGTAATACTTGAATTTGTATCACTCGCAAGTTGTGCGCTGGCTAATGTGCTATCGCTACCCCAATAGCCATTTACAAGTGAATTCTGATTATCAATAACAGGATTCACACCAGCGCTCTGTTCGAAAACCGGAATATTGTTTGATGCAACTACATCAGTCATAAGCGCTAGTCGTCGCACCAAATGGGTACTAAACGCTGTTGAAGTGCCACTATTTGCCGTTTGAGCCCAGGCAACCCATGCCATGCCGTTGGCGGTGAATACACTAGTGGGTTGGCTAATCATGGCATTCGCAGCCAGTGAAAAAACTTTTTCTTTCATTGACCACGCGCCGTTTGTTTTGCGAGAGCTTGACATGATATTGAGTGCGCTATTGGTAGTTTCAACCCAAGTCAATATCATATTCGATTGGGCATCAATACTTGCGCCGAGTTTTGAAGGGGTTTGTGTCATCGCCACCATA
>JAOUJM010000252.1 GCA_029883265.1 Gammaproteobacteria bacterium | reverse complement strand
AAAAGTTTAACAAATCTTATAAGTGAATTATGTGAATGAGTAAAACGGGACCGAATAAAACGCTTGAGTCCGACAATATTCTGCGGCATTATTTTGAATTCGCTTTGCTCATTTTACGGCAGAAGAATGCCAATCCAACACATAGTTTAGCGTTAGGTTAAGCAAAAAATGAAAATGGATATTGCACTAAATAGAATGACAAAAGTTATAATGGCTTGCCTTCTTGTTAGCGCATTGTTGCACGTGATTCTTTACATGTCTGATAACGAGGATTATCGACGCTGGGTTACGGTACAGATTAGTATACAATTATTTGCAGTGATTTGCCTGTTTTATACACTAAAGAGAAAACTATCGGCATTAATAACATTTGCTATTGCGTCTATGGCTTTTACCTACATAAATGCTGTTTACACAAATTCAGCACATGAGTTAGAAAATGTAGTCTCTTTAATTCTTTTTTGGGGTGTTTATGGCTATATGTTATTTAAGGGTTGGCAGACTAAGCCCGTCTAACGCGGTACTCAAATGAGAAAATCGCGAACGTCTATGCCTTAACATTTAGTTTTTGAATGTGAAGCCAATACTGAAAAAAATGCTCATTGTCATTACGGAGTGGACCTTAATGAAAAAGTTTATAAAAAATACATCGACAAGCAATGCGGCATTGATTGTAGGAATTGCATTTATTTCTTCGGTAATCATCGTATCCATAGTTGATGACATTCTTTTGTCTAATTTTGTAATTCCAGGAGATACGGAAGCTTTAGCTAGAGATATTGAAGCGAGTGAAAAGTTATTTGGGTTTGCCGTTGTTGCTTATCTTCTTGTACTTGCGCTAGATTCGATTATTGGCCTCGCGCTATATGTGGTGCTCAAATCTGCCAATAGAAACCGAGCGCTCATTACAGCGACTCTTAGGCTACTATACGCGGGCGTTGTGGCATTTGGCATATTTGCACTGGTAATGCAGATTATCGATGTGTATGGATATGAGAAAATAAAACTCGTTGGCTACATATTTTTTTCTTTGCATATTCTCGTGCTTGGTTATTCAATATTTAGATCAGAATATATACCAAAAACGTTTGGTGTGTTGCTAATTGTTGCATCATTCACATATGTGACATTTTTTGTAGATTTCCAGTTATCTGAAATACTTCAAGTGTTGATTATGTTAACAATGGCCATTGCAGAATTATCTCTAAGTATTTGGCTAATTCTGAAGAGGCATACGCTACCAAAAAATACCATTTAGTCAGGTTCTGGATTCTTAATTCTGACAATATATTTTTTGTGAGTTAAACTAACGAGTGTATCTAGGGTCGGCTTGATCCTTTCCCAGCTTAACGGACACATTTAATTCGAGGCGATAGTCTCATAGAAGGAGTGTGCCAATGAGTAAGATCGCAAAGCGTAAGCCCTGACATTGAATTGCAGTGGCTCATTATCGAAAACCTTGGAAGGTTTGAGCGGTTAGGATTAGCACCCTGACAATTGTCAGTATGTTAGCAAAATTACGGTTTTAATGATAAGTAATAGGGGGAAGTATGTCTCGGTACCTAGTTTTTGTCCCACTTTATTTCACTTTAGTTGGGTGTGTTCCTTTTTTGTATTCTGGTCCAAAAGTTCTACTAGAAGATGAAAAAAAGACTGGACACAGCATGTCAATTGCTGCCGTAAGAGAAACGGAAGAAGCAAGGAAACAGGGGGCAAGTTACTTAACTCTTCCTGTTTTTCAGTTTTGGCATCGTGTGGGGTTAGGCAATAATACAGAGTTTAGAATGTACATTGACAATATACTGTGGCCTGGTTTCGGTTTGAAAAAGCAGTTTCACGAGAATTTTGCATTTGGTGGTGATATAGCGGTGCCTTTATTTACTTCTGGATCTCCACCAACTAAACCACGAGCAACTTTTTACGGGGTCTTTGGATATAGAATGAAATATGCTGGTTTAGTTTATATGGCCAATGGATTGATTCCGGGGTCTGAACAAGACGGTACCAATGGAATAGGACTCTTTCTTGGTTTCGAGACTAAAGATAAATTCAAAAGAACCAAGGTATATGAATTATTTTATAGCAACAATTCCAGGTCGGTTGCTTTGGGAATGACAAATAAATTTTGAATGACCGACAATTCTAGTGTCCGGTTTCCTATTTCAGATATGCTAAATAGGAGATGTGACACTCGCTTGTAAATTGTGTGAATTAGAGCAGGACACACTTTAAAAAAGTCCCACTTGTTTTTTCTTTAGTCCGAAAAAACTCATCGACCGCACAAATCTCAAAGTAAGACTGTTATTTAACATCAAACAATAAACGAATATAATTTCGAAATTGTAAGAGCTGTTCGACTAAAACCTTTTGTGATGCCAACACTCTTGAAACAACAATGCCACCTTCAATAATGGATGTCAGCATATCGGCGAGTTGCTCGGCGCGAGTGTCAATTTTTGCGGGATGGGTTTTAAGTATTGTTTCAAA
The DNA here is from genome assembly GCA_029883265.1 of Gammaproteobacteria bacterium. GTDB lineage: Bacteria > Pseudomonadota > Gammaproteobacteria > S012-40 > S012-40 > JAOUJM01. The sequence continues at coordinate 4,193 of JAOUJM010000252.1, read as the reverse complement.
ACGTGAACTAAACATGGTGCGCCAGTTGAGTACGCCTTGGGCCATGAGTTGGCGAACATGATCATCGAATTGATGGCTTTCGTAAGTAAACGATGCAACTAGGCAGCCGGGGTGAGTGTCCTCAAGATCGGCCATGGCTTCTGAGAACAGCTTCATAAATATTAAGAGTTGTTGCAGAGGGTCTTCACTTAAGCTATCCGCACGATCAAAAAGCGATTGAAAAAATGCATCGTCTTGTTTGAAGTAACGCGTTATCAATCGCATGGCCAGGTCTGATTTCCCTTTGAAGTGATAAAAAAATCCCCCTTTAGTAATGCCTGCCTGGTCGATGATTTCATCAATCGAGGTTCCACTAAAGCCTTTTTGCAATACCATGTGCTGCGTGATATTCAATATTTTTTCTTGTGTAGCACTACCTTTAATTCCCATAAACATAATTCTCCTCGATTTACTATACCGACCGTATAGTTTTCAAAACTTTTGATTAGTATTGGCCCCCGTGTCGCGTTATAAAAACACTTTATCTTATTGTTTTATAAAAATATAAAAAATAAATCCGCAAAAAGTACTTTTGTTTCACTAGATGAATTTAGCAACGAGTCGTAACATAAACATACCGACTGGTTAGTATTATTTAGCATAAAACGGAGATTTTGACTATGCCTACACCTATAGAAATCATTGTTGATCCCATATCGCTGGGTATTTTTATGATGTATCTAGTCTTGATTGTTTGGGAGTTCATGTACCCAGCAACAACACTTAGTGCAAGCAAGCATTGGAAAAGCAGGGGACTGATTAGTTTTATTTGTTTTTTCTTTTTATCAAGCTATTTGCCTTTGTTGTGGGAAGATAGTTTGTCTCAGTATCAAGTTCTTAATTTAGAAGAATATAATATTCTGTATTCGACGCTAATCGGCCTTTTTGTTTATGAATTGGCTGTTTATGTTTGGCATCGTTGCCTGCATCAATCATCTATTTTATGGCGTTGGTTTCATCAAATGCACCATAGTGCCGAGCGCATGGATAGTTATGGTGCTTTTTGGTTTAGCCCTATGGACATGGTTGGCTGGACTTTTTTGAGCAGCTTTTGTTTAACCTTGATTGTTGGTTTACCCACTCAGGCGGTAAGCAATATAATTTTGTTAACAACATTTTTTGCTATTTTTCAACATAGCAATATTCGCACTCCGCAGCTATTAGGCTATTTTATTCAGCGCCCGGAAAGTCATAGTGTGCATCATGCGACACATACTCATTATTCAAATTTTTCTGATTTGCCGATTTTTGATTTGATATTTGGTACTTTTTGTAACCCGAAGCAAGCAACTAAACAAACTGGCTTTTATCCAGGCGCAAGCCTGCAAGTATGGCAAATGATGCGAGGAAAAGATTTACAATCAGCGCAACAAACGCCTGCCAACAATAGCACATACATTCAACAAGGTTCATAAGGAGATCATCATGAATGCAATCGATTCTATCAATCATATTTTAAGCCAAAAACAGTTGATCACAGACGGTGGTTTAGAAACGAGTCTTATATTCAAGAAAGGAATAGATTTGCCTTATTTTGCGGCATTTGATTTATTGAAAAATGAACAAGGCAAACAAACATTGCTTGAGTATTACCAGGATTATTTAAATCTGGCAAAAAAATATGAAAGTGGCTTTATTTTAGAAAGTGCAACCTGGCGTGCCAGTGCAGATTGGGGAGAGAAACTCGGTTATACTGCTGACCAACTCGATAAGGCTAATCGTGAGGCAATTCAACTACTACAACGATTAAAAAATCAAAATTTGGAGTTACACGATTGCTGTGTCATCAGTGGTTGTATTGGTCCGCGTGGTGATGGATATGCGATTGCCGAAACAATGACTATAGCGCAAGCACAACAGTATCATCAGGTGCAAATCGATTCATTAAAACGGGCAGGTGTTGATATGGTTAGTGCATTTACCATGAATTATGTCGAAGAAGCATTAGGAATTGTTTATGCAGCCAAACACGCCAAGATTCCAGTCGTAATTTCATTTACCGTAGAAACTAATGGATGTTTGCCCAGCGGCGATAGTTTGATTTCAGCGATTGAAACTGTTGATCGTGCGACGAATGCCACACCACTCTATTACATGATTAACTGCGCACATCCAACTCATTTTTCTACTACATTATCTGACGAGGCTGTCTGGCTAAAACGAATTCGCGGCATTCGAGCCAATGCATCAAGTTGCAGTCACGCAGAGCTGGATGAAGCTACCGAGCTTGATGAAGGCGATGCAGTCGCCTTAGGGCTACAGTACAAACAATTGCAACTGCTATTGCCGTCGCTAAGAGTTTTTGGCGGATGTTGTGGTACTGATCACAAACATATTGAATTGATTTGCCAGCATTGTTTGAACTAGTTGTAATCCATAATGGTCAGAGCTTTTTTTAGATAAACAGCTTTGGCCATTAACAAAACATGCGCTTAATTTAATTGTGATAATGAAAACATTTGCGGTTTCTACCACACCATTAATTCATGCAAACGGAGTAAGTGTTTTTAATATTCTAAGTCATGCATCTGGATCGTTTATATTAATAGTTTAAATGTCGCCGTGTGGTTTAAGTTTAGTAGAGACACAAGTATTTCTCCAAATGATCAGTTAGCCATATTCGAATCAGAATGTAGTACCATGAGTTGCAAAACTATTTCTAATGCTTCAGCTTAATACTAAATATTGGGCAAAATCAACTAACATCTAATGCAAATATGTCTTAATATTAAACTATGATAAATCAGTGTCGGTAATCTTCGAAGCGGGTTTAAACTTTAGTTATGAACATTTTATCCATACCTGGTTTTAGTGAGCCGATGAGTAGTCTTACGCATTTATTGGCAGCAGTGCTGGCATTAGTCGGTGGTTATTTTTTATTGCGTCGTGGCCACGGAAATAGCTTGCGAGTGTTTTCCTTGTTGTTATACACATTTGCTCTGATTTTTCTATTTTCCATGAGTGGTGTTTATCATCTACTCGACCCAGAAGGCGGACCGCGTCAAGTGTTGCAGCGCCTAGATCATGCAGCTATTTGGATTTTAATTGCAGGTACTTTTACTCCAATTCACATGATATTGTTTCGTGGGGCGTGGCGCTGGGGTGTTTTATTGCTGGTGTGGTTTATTGCTATAACCGGCCTGATTTTGGAAATCATATTCTTCAAACAAATTGCCGAATGGTTATCTCTGAGTTTTTATTTAGGTTTAGGATGGATTGGCATAGCAACCAGTTGGCATTTTCGACGTAGTTTTGCTCATACGAGCATTCGATGGCTGTGGCTGGGTGGTTTATTTTATTCCTTGGGTGGGTTTCTAGAATTGTTACGCTGGCCGGTATTGATTGATGGCGTATTTACAGCACACGAATTATTTCATCTATTTGTCATAGCTGGCGCATGGGCGCATTGGGTGTTTACCTTTCGTTGGGCGCATTATCCGACCAGTCGTGATATTCAATTCCAAGTCAAGGTATTTCCCAATGGTCGACATGTGGCCAAAGCTATTGGTGAGAATTTAAAAATAGAAGCAGAATCTTTGGAGCAATTACGTTTACAAACAAAACAGAAAATTCCGCAATGTTTTGCGAGTTTTACACCTGAGGCAATTCATCTGAAGTTTATCCATGTGGAAACACTATCCCCTTGAATTAGATTAGGTCGGAACTAATTTAGCTGAATTATACAGACTCTTCTTCGGCGATCTTTAATATTCCGCAACAACATCGGGCATTCAAATTGAAATCAGATCCCTGCACGCAACAGAACTGCGAGTGTGAGCGCATCGTGAGTGCCAATTTTAGTACGATCAATTGGTAACCTTGGACTTCGAGATTCCGTAACTACTTTCCGCTCAATTCCTTTGGTTGTGAGTTGATGGTAAAGTTTGTCACCACAAGGATCGGCATCATAACAGATGAGCAGCCTTCGATATCTATTTTTGAGTTTGTTGAACAGTTCTGTTGTCGCAATTGCGGCATTATCGTTATGCTCCCAGAAATGGATTTCGCTTCCTGGTTCTGGGCTGGCAATAGCCACTGCAATTTTCTCTTTATGAAAATCGAGTCTAATAGAAGCCTGATAAATAATTTCTTCATTCACATTGCCCGGTGCTTAAATAGCACTACATCACTTGTACGTATAGAAAGGTCATATC
>JAOUJM010000251.1 GCA_029883265.1 Gammaproteobacteria bacterium | reverse complement strand
CAAAGCGATAGTGGAGTAAAAGACGGTTTTGTTCTTCGAGTAATTTGACTTGTTTTTCTAACTCGTGAATGCGGGCTTCTAATTGCTTTTTACTAAGAGCGGTATCGAGTATCGCTTGCATGATTCAAGTGTAAACCACCGGTATAAAAAATCAATTAGGTCACGTCGTCAAAATCTAACTCTGGAAAACGTTTGAGTTTCAAAACATCGATACCGTCAAGCAGTAAATCCAATTCTTGTTGCGTTAAGGTGACATGAGAAAAATTCTTCAACTTGGGAAACTTAAAACGACCTCGTTCTAATCGTTTGCAATCAATCGCAAGGCCATTACGATCCCAGATTAACAGCTTTATCTTGTCAGCGGCCTTGTTGCGAAACACAAACAAATGGCCGGACAGTGGGTTTTGCTGAATCACATCCGAAACCAAAGCGGCCAGAGCATCTAAACTTCTTCGAATATTGATTGGATCGATGGCCAAATAGATTTTGCATCCCTCATTCAGCTTGAGCATTACTGCATAGTCAAAGTCTTGATCCAGGGGCGTAGACATTCAGGATCGCTATTGACTGGAAGCGATAACCCGATTCCGTTAGGCAAGGTGATTTTGACTGCAACATTTTCAGCGGGCGACAGGACTTTAATCGGAACGAAATGACTCATTTGTTTAGATAGCCTTTTCTCCGACTTGAAGAAAGTCGATAGTGCTAAATCGTTGTGTTGGCAATTGCAATGTTTGCTCAATCCGCTTTGGCGTGAAGCCTGAATATGCTTCATCCAGAAATCTGAGCTATGACAAATACGAGGTTTTCGGGGCTTGGTTTCTTTGGGTGCGAGGATCAATGTGTTGTCGTTCCTCCGCGGCTCCTGATTTTGAATTGATCAGAAACACATTAGCGGAATTTCTTCGATCGAGAAAGATGCAGTTGCCAGGACGTTTACGCGTCGCCTATCCTATAGGCTAGTAATGTTTTCTTCTATCCATGCCTCGAATATCTTCTCGTCTGTTTGTATGTCCGAAGCGAAAGCTAGATGAAACAATTTGTTCGTATGACATATGTTAGTTTTAACAAGTAAAAACTGGATTATAAATGTATGCTAACTATTGGATCTATTGCAAGTTATGTTATGGTTGGCGCTTGACAATGTCTAAGCTAAAAATAAGGCAAAGAGCAAAATCACATTTTGATTCATTTTCTTAGGTCTACCAATGCATGCTTGGATTTTGAGTGAGTCAGATAAGCATGTAAGGTCAGCGAGAAACAACAAAGTGGTGAATATACTTGGATGCTTTTGTCATTGGAAATAAATTGTTGCAAATTTTTGTAAAAATACATCTATTGCGGTTTTTCATTAATAGTCTAGGTCCTAACATTCGACTTTTGACGACGGGGATTGTCATATGCCTGTTGTTAAACGCATGCGCGAACAAGCCGTACATAGTTCCTTTCGAACAAACTGAAAATCAAGTTAAGTCACAAACTATTTATATTACCCGTCATGAATGGCATACAGGTTTTGTTATTCCGTCTGAAGCAATAATGCAACGCTTGCCAGAATTACGACAACGTTTTCCCCAAGCACCCATGTTAGAATTCGGTTGGGGCGATAAAGGTTTTTATCAAACCTATGACATAACAACCCTCTTGGTGCTCAGGGCGATTTTTTTGCCAACCTCATCGGTTATGCATGTAGTGCTTGTGCCACGCCATCCTAAAGACTATTTTCCGAAAAGCAGCGTGCATAGCCTAAACATTAGTGAGCAACAACTATTAAACCTAATTGAATTTATTCGAGCCAGCTTTGAGCTAAATAAGTTCGGTGAACCAACGGCGCAGATTAATGGATTATATGGTGATAGTCAGTTCTATAATGGCGTGGGACACTATTTTTTATTTAATACTTGTAATAGTTGGACAGCTCGTGGACTTAAAAGCGCAGGTTTTGACATTAACACTCTGTTGAAGTTGAATGCGGATAGTGTGATGAATTATGTTAGCAAATATTGATGTGAAAAAAGTAAGCGATAACATTTCGTAAGATGATTTATAATGCTCAAGTCCAAAATTGAAAAATTAGTTTTTTAATAGTTATATTTGTTTCAGCAATTTCACAAACTGCCCATGCAAAAACATGGGGCAGCCTGCAGTCAGAAATTTCTGAATCAAAAAGTGATTTAACTGCTACAACAGTTTTCTTTTCCTTCCTGAATGGGAGGGCAGGGTATCGTGCCATAGGAGCAGTAGACGCAACAATGCCCTTGTTTTGGTCGAAGCACCGCACCACAACCTTTGCAATCATAAAAAAACTGACAATAGTCCGAGGGCATGGTTTCAGTTTCTTTATGGCCACATTGTGGGCAAGTAATCGTGGATTGAGCATCAATCATAATCAGTCACTAGTTACTAATTCGTGATGGAAAACCGGCTTCTTCTGTTGCAAAAGTAATGTCATCAATGTTGACTTTATTGCTATCAAAGGTAACCTGCGCCCAGCCATTATCATTGCCTTCGTATTTTGCTGTTACCTCACTCACACCATCTAATTTCTTTAGTGCGCGTTTCACAGTAATGGGGCACATATTGCAGGTCATGCCATCTACTGCGAGAGTAACAGTTTTAACTTCGCTAGCTAAAACATTTGAAAATTGGAATACCAAATTTAATACTGCTGCTACTAATATAACTTTTTTCATTTCTTAGCCTCTCTAATCAAGCAAAATAGGACCATACCATGGGAACGATATTGACAATACGATAATGGTTGTAGTCGTCCAAAATAAAACTTTCTGTGAAAACTTTCCTTGCTCGGTCGCACAAACTGCGTCGACATCACAAGATGATGATTGTTTGTATATTCTTCTGTATGCGTATCCAAGAAGTAGTACCGCAAGAACAATAAAAACGGGGCGAAATGCCTCGAGTGCCTGTAGATTACTAATCCAACTACCACTGATGCCAAGCATAAGCAGTACAAAAGGTCCGGCGCAACAGGCAGAAGCAGTAAAACCTGCAAGCAGTCCTGCGAAAAGTACGCCTTTGTTTCTGCCAGTATTTGGGTTGATGGCGATTGAATGTTCTAGCTGCATTTTTTTAGGGATTGATTGCTTCATTGTATATATCTTCTTTCTTTTAACTCGGCTTCGTACAACTACGTTGTTCTGCTACACTGATAAAGTATAAACTCTATAGCAGCTACAGAGTCAATAGATGAATTAATCAGTAGGAACAATGACTTATGAAGATTGGCGTCTTGTCTAAACACACAGATTGTAAAATAGAGACCATACGCTATTATGAAAAAATCGGTTTATTATTTGAGCCAGCACGATCAGAAGGTGGATACCGTCTTTATACAGAAGACCACCTAAAGCGTTTAGTATTTATCCGGCGTAGCCGTGAGCTTGGTTTCACAATAGAGGAAATACGCGCACTTTTGGTACTGGTTGACGGCAAAGCGGTCTCTTGTGCTGATGTTAATAAAATTGCTTTAAGCCATATCAATGACATCAAACAAAAAATACAAGATCTAAAAAAACTAGAAAAAACTCTATCGCGAATTGCGTCTCAATGTTCAGGTAAAACTGTACCGGAGTGTCCTATCATCGATGCTTTGTTTGATACAAAAAAATAGTGGTTCGCAAAGAACATGAGCAATGTTTCAAACAAATATGTTTTTTATGACTTGCCATAAGCTATGGGTTTTTGACAAACTGAAATCGAGTATATATGAAATTTAGAGTATGGTTGAAAAGTAGATTTGCGGACAAGGTATTGCTACCTGTGCGTGAACAAATATATCAATTGATTGAACCAGGTGTCAGTTTAGTTGATGTGGGTTGCGGCACTGGTGATTTGCTACGCCGCACCTCAGCTAAAATAAAACAAGGTGTCGGTGTCGATCTTGACGCGGCGATGATTGATTTTGCTAATCATGAAAACCGAAAATTGGAAATTGATAATCTGGAATTTGTTTGCGACGATGCAACTAATGTTTTGGCAAATAAATTCAATGTAGCGACGAGTACTTTATGTCTGCATGAAATGAATGAGGTAAATGCACGTCGAGTATTTTCTGCGATGTTCAACAATTGTGAAAAATTACTCATTGCCGATTATGCTCAAGCGAATTCGTTTTATGCAAAGTTAGGAATAGAGTTTGACGAATTTTTGTCAGGCCATTATACAAATTATAGGCAATACCAAAAACGAGGTGGTATCCATTTTTACGCCAATGAAATAGGTGCTACCATCGAAGAAATAAGACCGAGTAAAATAGATGGACTTACAATATGGGTCATCAAAGGTGCAGGTGCTTCCTAGGAGAAACGATTCTTAGGAAAAAATCAAACCTCGGCGTTTGATTTGCACATATTATGATAATATTTCTATAGTCTATTTCTCGTTTAGCGGAGGCTTAGCTCATAAATATGACAACCAAGAATAGAACAATGAAAGCACTGGTAAAAAAACACGCCAAAGAAGGTATTTGGTTAGAAGACGTGTCGATTCCTGAGGTGGGGAATAATGATGTATTAATCAAGGTTCATAAAACTGCGATTTGTGGCACAGACATTCATATTTATAATTGGGATGAATGGGCGCAAAAAACCATTCCTGTGCCCATGACGGTAGGACATGAGTTTGCAGGTGAGATTGTTGAAATAGGCTCTAATGTGGCGGATCTTGCTATCGGTGATATTGTGTCTGGTGAGGGGCATATCGTTTGCGAGCGTTGTCGTAATTGCCTAGCGGGTAGGCGTCATCTTTGTCCAAATACCATTGGTGTAGGCGTCAATCGCACTGGATGTTTTGCAGAGTATTTATGCATTCCTGCGAAAAACGTTTTTCGTCCTAGCAAACCAATTCCCACTGAAGTACTTGCTTGTTTTGATCCTTATGGCAATGCTGTTCATACCGCATTATCGTTCAATATGGTTGGTGAAGATGTGATTATTACCGGTGCGGGCCCCATCGGTATTATGGCGGCTATGGTTGCTGCCCATTGTGGTGCCCGCAATATTGTAATCACTGATATTAACCAATACCGATTGGATTTAGTGAAAAGTATTGTGCCACGAGTGCATGCTTTTAATGTTGCTAAAGAAGAAATCACTTCAGCGTTTATGCATAGTTTGGGTATCTTCGAAGGATTTGATGTGTGCCTGGAAATGTCAGGTTCACCGACAGCATTTAGAGATGTGTTGAAGAAAATGATTAATGGTGGCCATATTGCGATGTTAGGAATTATGCCTGATGGTACGGCAATCGATTGGACCGATGTCGTCTTCAAAGGACTTTTTATCAAAGGCATTTATGGCCGTGAAATATTTGAAACCTGGTATAAAGGCGCAATGATGGTGCAAACGGGATTAGCTTTAGAAAAAATCATCACTCATCGATTTCATTTCACGGAATTTCAGCAGGGCTTCGATATCATGCGGTCGGGCAACTCAGGGAAAGTTATTCTGAGCTGGGAGTCATTATGAGTTTTAAAACAGTAAAACAAAGTTTGGCAAAAGATCTAGCGGACATTAAGGCTGCTGGGCTCTGGAAAAACGAACGGGTGATTGCATCCCAGCAGAACAATGATATTACACTTGCCGACGGCAATGAAGTCATCAATATGTGTGCTAACAATTATCTTGGATTGGCGAATAATCCAGATGTTATTCAAGCGGCAAAAGATAGTTATGATCATTGGGGATTTGGCTTGGCTTCGGTGCGTTTTATTTGTGGCACCCAGTCTATTCATAAAGAATTGGAGCAAAAGGTAAGCGACTTTTTAGGTATGGAAGACACTATTCTTTATGCGGCGTGTTTTGATGCAAACACGGGTTTATTCGAAACCATTTTAGGTAAAGAAGATGCTGTGATCTCCGATGAACTCAATCATGCCTCGATTATCGATGGCGTACGCTTATGCAAAGCTGCGCGCTTTCGTTACAAAAATAATGATATGAATGATTTGAAGAAAAAATTAGAAGAAGCCAAAGCTGGTGGTGCGCGTCGTATGCTAATAACAACTGATGGCGTTTTTTCCATGGACGGCACGATTGCGCAATTAGATGAAATTTGTGATCTGGCCGATGAGTTTGATGCTATGGTGCACCATGATGATTGCCATGCAGTCGGATTCATGGGCAAAACCGGACGTGGAATTCACGAATACCATCATGTGATGGATCGAGTGGATATCATAACAGGTACGTTTGGCAAAGCGCTGGGCGGAGGCTCTGGTGGTTACACCTCTGGGCGCAAAGAGATTATTAATATGTTGCGTCAGCGCTCACGTCCCTATCTTTTTTCCAATACGCTTGCTCCTGCCATATGCGCAGCGTCAATTAAAGTGCTGGAGATGTTAAGCGAGTCCACGAATTTGCGTGATCAACTCGCAGACAATACTCAATATTTTAGGCAAGGCATGCGTGACGTGGGTTTTGATATTGCCGAAGGAGATCATCCGATTGTGCCAGTGATGTTGGGCGATGCAGTGCTTGCGCAAAAAATGTCACAAAAACTTTTAGAGCGTGGCATATACGCAATTGGTTTTTTCTATCCAGTTGTGCCAACCGGAAAAGCCAGAATTCGCACACAAATTTCCGCCGCTCACACTAAAGCCGATCTTGATCAAGCCATCGCTGCTTTCGCCGCGACGTATGAGGAACTGAGAGGATAGATGCAA
>JAOUJM010000506.1 GCA_029883265.1 Gammaproteobacteria bacterium | reverse complement strand
AAATTTGAAAGACTTTATTTGACTGGGCAAGCATTCATAAATACCCATCCGTTTTTATGATTATTCAATAATAGTCATTATTTCATTTGAAATTAATAGTTTTTCCCAGCTGAGTAGCACAAAATCAATTAAAATCAGTAAATAGCGGTAAACTAGCATTTGCTTGATCATAATTCGCAACAATTATCTATAACCCAAAGCTGGTCAATAAATGGCCGTTTTTATAATCGCCGCCTAAGACCAGACCTTGTTTCTTACAACGCTGCAACCGTTCTCGCAGACTTCTTGTGTTGGCCGCAGCTCACAAGACTATTATGTGAACACTATGATACGCGGTATGGCTGTCTATAGCAGATCCATACTGTGTATTGACCCCGACAAACAATTAATAGATAGTTACTCAAAATTAAACGCAGGATTGATTATGCTCAAGGATGCAGCGACACCATTTTTTGATTTTTTAAGCACAATTATAATCAAGTTTCCAAAAACCATTTTACTGCTCACAATATTTGCCAGCTCCTTTTCGATTGCTCATGTAAACAAGCTAACAATTGACACGTCACCACAAGCATTTTTCCATCCCGATGACCCGATCTTATTACATTATGACCAATTCCTTGATCAGTTTGAGCGCGATGAAGTCGCCGTTATCGCTATCGAAACCGACAATGTAATTGCCCAAGAGTTTTTGCAATTATTATCGCGCTTGCATGAAGATTTAGAAAACAATGTGCCTTACGTAGATGAAGTTATCAGTCTGATTAACACCACCTCGATCAAAGGCAAAGCAGACGAACTCATTGTCGAAGATTTATTGGAACATTGGCCACAAAATAAAATCGAGCTGGATCGATTACGCCAGGATATTTTAAGTCACCCACTTTATCCAAAATTATTAATTTCTGATGATGCACGCTATACCGCTGTGGTAGTACGCGCTAAGGCCTTTAGTAGTGATTTAGTTTCCAGTGAAGATGACTTACTTGCTGGATTTGAAGATACACATTCAAATAGTTCTCGTAAAGATTATACGAAATTAAGTTCAAAACAAAACAGTGAATTTGGCAATAAAATAATTGAGATCAGCAAAAAGTACGAAACCGATACGATTCGTTTTTACACGGCAGGACTAGCTATTGTTAACAACGAATTACTCATCAAACTCAATGCCGAGGTTCCACTGTTTACAAGTTTTGCTTTGTTCTTAATTGCAATTTTTCTATATCTATTGTTTCGTCGTATCGGCGGCGTACTCATGCCATTGACAGTGGTGCTAACGGCCTTGGTAACAACGATTGGCTACATGGCATTTTTTGGCAAACCCTTTACCGTGTTTACACAAATTCTACCTTCGTTTTTACTTGCGGTTGGTGTTGGTGACGCAGTTCATTTGCTCAGTATTTTTTATCGGGATTTTGCCAAAACAGGTGATAAACTCGCTTCCCTGCGCCATGCCATGCGTCACACCGGTATGGCTATGTTCATGACCAGTATCACAACAGCAGCTGGTCTATTGTCATTTGCTGTTTCAGAAATCGCCGCCATTGGCTATCTTGGAGTTTTTGGCGCCTTAGGTGTCATGTTGGCTTTCTTTTATAGTATTATTTTACTACCGACTTTAATCGTTTTGCTGCCAATTAAAACCAAAGCAGTCGATAATAATGGTAAATTGAATT
>JAOUJM010000505.1 GCA_029883265.1 Gammaproteobacteria bacterium | reverse complement strand
ACTTTAACACAGAGTCATAAACTTTGCGCGCCATTTTGTTTCTATCAGCGACTTCGGCAACCACGTCGTTTGATAAGATGTGTAGTTGATGTAATACATCATTAGGTAATTGCAGTACTTGAACCTTATGTTGCTTTTGCAAGGTCTCCAGTGCCTGAGAGTTACGCGCAGTGTATTCTGCAGTGAGTTCATCATTAGAAACGCGACATGCTTGCAGCACAATGCTTTGCAAATCTGTTGGCAAGCCTTGCAATGCTTTCTGATTAATTGTGCATTCAAGTGAAGTCCCTGGCTCGTGCCAGCCGGGATAGTAATAATATTTTGCTGCTTTATAAAAACCAAAAGCTAAATCATTATAGGGACCAATCCATTCGCTGGCATCAATAGCCCCGGATTTTAAAGATGAAAAAATTTCGCCACCAGGAATATTCACAGGGGTACCGCCAGCACGTTTTAAAACTTCTCCTCCTAAACCAGGGATGCGCATTTTTAAACCGTTCAAATCATCAAGGCCATCAATTTTTTTATTGAACCACCCCGCCATTTGCACGCCCGAATTGCCAGCAGCAGCAGGCACAAGACCAAAAGGTTCGTAAAGCTCACGCCAAAGCTGCATGCCACCTCCATGATAAAGCCAAGCATTCATCTCTTGTCCAGTCAAACCAAACGGAACACCAGAAAAAAATTGTGTAGCTTCAGATTTACCTTTCCAATAAAACGCAGCGCCGTGTCCCATTTGTGCCGTGCCTTGAGAAACTGCATCAAACACTTCGAAAGGTGGTACTAATTCGCCCGCACCATAGACTTTGACTTGCAATCGACCACCGGACATATCATTGATTAATTGCGCTAAAAAATTCGCGCCCGTACCAAGGCCTGGAAAATTTTTTGGCCAAGTGGTGACCATTTTCCATTCGATGGCTTTAGTGGATGCGATTGCTGGTGCGGTAATGCTAGTGGCTACCGCAGCCGTGCCTGACACGCCTGCGGTTTTTAGAAAATCACGTCTTTTCATGTTGGTCTCCCTGGCCGAAGCCGCTGTGAAGACCCAAGGTTTACGATTTGCGTGTATTTAAATATGCGCGCTCAGAAATATCATGCCATGCGGTGACTTGGCTGCGAAATTTTTTGAACGACTGATAAACCTTTTTCGATAGATTGTCTTTTGCTGCAACATCGGCAACCACTTCTTCGGATAGGCTCTGCAATTTAGTTAACACGTCCTTGGGCAATTCACGAAGCTTGACTTTATGTTTATTGACCAAGGTATGCATGGCAGTGTTATTGCGAGCCGTGTATTCAGCTAACATATCCTGATTCGCCACGCGGCATGCGTGTATAACAATTGACTGTAAATCCTTGGGCAATTCCGAAAATGCTTTTTCATTTATAAAACATTCCAGAGTTGTGCCAGGCTCGTGCCAGCCGGGGTAATAATAATATTTTGCAGCTTTGTATAAGCCAAAGGCCAAGTCGTTATAAGGCCCAACCCATTCGGTTGCGTCAATAGCGCCGGATTTTAATGATGTGAAAATCTCACCACCAGGTAAGCTTACGGGAGTGCCGCCGGCGCGTTTTAAAACTTCACCGCCGAGACCCGGTATACGCATTTTGAGCCCCTTGAGATCGTCAACCGCTTTGATTTCTCGATTAAACCAACCGGCCATTTGCACACCGGTA
>JAOUJM010000249.1 GCA_029883265.1 Gammaproteobacteria bacterium | reverse complement strand
ACCGAGTGATTGCTTCGAAACCAAGGTCAGAACACAGTAACTTTACTACGAAAAACTGTGTTCTGGCCTTAATTTCCTGAGAAAAAATGGGTGCCGGTTGCGAGCCTATACGCTTTGCGACAAAATAATTCTCATCTGAAATGGCAATCCCAAATAAGCTCAATTTGGCAAAAAACCCTTCAATCGATACTTAACCCTATTTGCCTTGTGCAGACTTGCTCAAAAAACAAAAAGCCTTCGGCGTGATTAAGTAAAATTAGCCTTATTAATCGAGAACAGCACTAGGTTAGCAAAGCACATTTTGATTCAGTAATGCCGCTTGGGTCCTTACCGTTTTGCTGAAACGCTAGAATATGCAATTAACTATTCTGAATATAATAACCTCACCTACAGTCAACTAAATAAATCTTTGCTACTATGAATAGATGTATTTTTTAATGTAAACTAAGCATACACAACTTATTGCCCCCCATTTATTCAGAGGAAGTTAAATGAGTCCAGAACAAGCCCTGATTTTTGAAGTGTCGCAGCAAAGTTTTCCTAGCGCCGTCTTGTCTAATTCGGAAAAAGTTCCAGTACTGGTCTTGTTTATGGGCCCATGGTCAGAGCATTGTTTTAAAATGGAACATATTCTTACCGAATTGGCAAAAGAATTCCCGGGTCTATTCATTTTTGCCAAAGTGGATATTGATGAACAGCAAGAGTTGCGTAAGCAATTTAAGATTGTAAACGTGCCAACATTAATTGTTTTCAGCAAAGGGCAGTCGCAGCAAACAGAAGAAGGCGTCATGCAAGAAGATGAACTTCGTGGCTTATTAAAAACCTACGGTTTATTCCATGAGTCAGACGAGCTACGCGAACAAGCACGAGCTAAACATTTAGAAGGGGACACAATTACAGCGGTGAAGTTACTTACGGAGGCCATTCAAAAACACCCGAGTAATACGCGTGCAGCGATGGATATGGTGCAAATTTTTCTCGACCTCAATGAGCTAGAACAAGCCGAGTCACTCTTGCATCGCTTACCCGAAAATGATCGACAGTCAGATGTTGGTAAAGTTTTGCAAGGGCAATTAACTTTCCGTATTCTTGCGGCCAGAACAGAAGGGGAAGATGCGCTGGTTCGTCGAATCGAGCAAAATCCAGATGACTTCGATGCAAGTTTTGACTTGGCGATCTGTCGTGTGGCTGAGTTCGATTACAAGCACGCCATTGAGTGTCTGTTTAATATTTTAGAAAAAAAACCGGATTACAAAGACGGTGCCGCAAGAGAAATGGTAAGCAATCTTAGCAATATGTTAGCGCCGACAAATCCAGAGCTGTCACAAGAGTTTCGTCGCCGTCTCTCAAATTTATTGTCCTCATAAATTGATAAAAATATATCATCTTGTCAATGCTAATGTGAATTCAGTATCCAATTAGCGGTTGCTACGGAAACAGCATCATGTTTGTTGCCTGGCAATGTCTTCCAAAAATACTTTTTATAGATGTCAGTAAAAATACAGGCAATGTTCTGTATCTTGTTTGAATATCTATTTAACTAATGAAAAAAGTTGCCTACTCGCCGGTCCTCATGCTTTCTAAATGCTTTTGGTTTTGTAAAACTTTAGCTCTAGGCAATGAATACCTTGATAGGGTGAAAAAAGCAATTATTCCAATCAGCGTTGCTCCGGGGCCAAATACAAAAGCTAATTGCATCAAGGTGCTTTCACCAACGTCCCCTGGATTTGCATCAATAGGAAAGGCGATCCAATCGATAGCAACGCCCGCAATTAAGTGGCCCATGCCTGTGGCTACTTTAGTTAGAAAAACCAGCCCTGCAAAAAACATTGCTTGTTGGCCTAGATTATTTTCTATTTCATGCGCATCACTAATGTCTGAAAACATGGCAGTACCAGCAATCATAAACTGCACCACACCGACGCCAGAAATAAAGGCGCTAACAAGTAACAACACAAGTAATTGAGTTTGCTGCAGCGCTAGCCATCCAAGCATACGTAATATTATGGGCATGTTTTGAAAAAAAATAAAAATAAGTAAGCCTGAAATGAATAATGACTTGCGCTCGAAACGTTGATTGAGCAGTCTGGCAAATGGCATTCCACTTAATAAACCTATCACTCCCGCCAAGACAATCCATTGAATTTGCTCTGATGTCAGCTGCCAAAAAAATGTATTGATATGCATACCCAATGTAGCCTGAATTGAGCGCATGACTAAAACCAATAAAGCACTAATAAACAGAATAAAAAAAAGCCGGTTGCTGAAGACACATTTAAAATCCTGCCACGCTAAAACCAAACTAAACGCCTTATTCGAACCATAGGATGTAGGTAGGTCTCTGATATGTCGTTTGGTACCCAGCGCACTACTTAACATTGCCATACCCATTAACAAAGCAAACGTGAAACCAAATTCGGGATAGGCGGAAGCGTCTAACTGGCCATTCGCAAATTCTTCACTTGCTTTAAAAAATACTGAAAAACCCAACATCACTACCGCAATGCCTGCTATGACACCAAACGCTAGACGATAGGTAACCAGCGAGGTTCGCTCGTCATAGTCACCACTGAGTTCTGCGCCCATGGCTAAATAAGGTACATAAAAAAATGTGATCGCTACACGTACGAGAATTGAAAAGCCGCAAAGCCAAAAAAATAAGCCATTGTTTGACAAGTCCGCTGGGGGAGAAAAAACCAAATAAAAAGTTACCATTAACGGTATAATGGCAGCTAACATCATGGGATGTCTGCGCCCCCATCGTGAACGGAAATTATCTGACATTGATGCAATAATAGGATCGGTTATTGCGTCGATAAATAGCGCAATGAAAAGCGCAAATCCGGTGAGACTACCAGAAAGTCCCAGTACCTGAGTGTAATAAAAAAATAAAAATATCTCGAAGGCATAGAGTTTTATGGATTCTGCTGTTTCGCCTGTGCCGTATAACAACTTGCTGCGTCTTGGTAATGATGCTGGCATATATTGCATCCCATGCGTCTATTGATAAGGCGACTGTTCGCCTGCATCTGCATTATAATATATGTACGATAGAACTTATAGTCACTAGATCTGAATTTGCTTCATTGATGCGCGTGTTCTCGCCAGTTCCAAGCATAAAAGACTATCCACGCTGTGGTCACTATTTCGATAATGCCAAAAAACAAATAATATCGACTTGGGCCATCGCCAACAAATAGGGTAATGATCATTATTACGGTTTTAATTGTGCCTGCAATTATATTCGCCCATCGATTGGTTTTGTAAATTAACACGCGCGAAAGTATAACCATGGCGATGGGAATTTCCATGAGTATCGCTGCACTGAGTAAGAAATTATCATCAAATATTATTCCATCGATACTTGGGGTTTCACTGGTTAATTGTTTTAAAATATGCGGATCAAATAATGCCAACACATCGCAGTAAAGGTAGTTAAACATGACAAATATCCAAAGCGTAGATAGTAGAACCCGAGGGTCAATAGCATGTGATGGCTGATGTGTTTTCAATTTTTAATCTCATTGTGGTGCTTTTTGCTTCGAAATTCTTTTTACAGGTAAACCATGGTTTTGCTGAAATAGCCTATAGAAAAATTCTACTAGGGCTATTTCAACAATACTAATTTATTGTTCCTAATTTAGTGGTTTGACAATTCATGGGCTGTCTTATTCCATTGTTTTTCGTCAATTCCCTTAATTAGCAACCAAAGCATCATAAGAACTTCTCCAAGAAACGTATAGTCACTCGCAAAAAGTGTAAAGTTAGGAAATAATAGGGCAGTGAAAAAATCGATGACATAAGCAATACCGCCAATAATAAGAAATATACCAATGAACTTTGGTATGAAATTGGATTGGTATACCAAATACCCCATGGGTAATAGCCATAGGCCCCAGAAAATTCCAACCAGATGGATGCATTGTTGGTGAATATCTAGAAGCAGTGTTACTAAGCTGTGTACTTGGTCGCGGGCTAGTGTAATGGAGTCATTTAATAAAAACAAAACTGCAATACGGTTGAGTTCATTGAACATAGCAATCGGCACGGCGACTAGAATAAATATGAGCATCATTGCCGCATGATTTTTATTAACTGGTTTGAGTAAAATATAGAGATAGACAACAACAAATAAATTTACTATTTGGGTGAGTAATGCACTGACAATGCTCAAGCGATACATGTTTTCATTTGATAGTATGTTGCTAATGGTTGTGGCGGTGTCACCTGACACTATCAGTGCATTCGGTACGTATAAAATACCAAAAACCCCGAGTGGGACGAGCAACACGTATAAAAAACCTGCCAGTCGTGCTATTTTTTTTGGATCTTTTATATGTTGATTGTGCATCATTGATTCTCCAATATACTAGATGTTTAGATCGATAATTAATCGATAAGAGACTAAAGGTGATTCTTTATCATCGAAATCGAATCCCATGTTTTGCCATGCGTTTGCTGTCCTTCAGTCCGTCAAAAATGTGCATAAATAGTGTCTGGTGCGATGATTGCTGCTAATAGTCCTCCAAAAAAGTACTATTGCAAAGGTACTAAAGTAGGATTTTAAAGTAGGGGTTTGAATGAGTTACAATAGGCAATGAAGAAACACTTTTATATCTACCTGGATCAAAGTGTAAATAGAATTATGTTTAGTTCGCTGTGTCAGCAGATTTGAATGTTTATTTGACTGATGCTAACAAGCTGAAGCAATAATCAGCGCGGCTCTTACTCGAAGCAATGCTAGCGTCCATTCAGCGCTTTCGATTTTAAGTCGAGTCAAACGTAGCTTCAAAATGACACTGGTGTCAACGCTTTCTGATGAAAGCCTACTCGCATGAGCTCAACAGGTCTAGAAGGCAAATATTGCACGAACGCTCGAAACGATGGTGTCCAGCAAAAACTGATGCCTTTAATTAATCCGTCTGTTGTTGAATATAGTACTCATACGACATTATATGTAAATGGGTGAGTACCTGCTGGCCTGGTGTGGTTGCTACTGAGGTTAGTACAATGACTACAATAATGCCTACCACTGAATAAAGATTCAATGGCCACCTAGCCGCTAAACAGACAAGAAGTCGCTGCCACAGAAAGCTGATAAATGCATTTTGTATTCTGCTAAACTTAAATGCTATAGACATAAAACTAAGAATCCACAAGATTCTTAGTTTTATGTGATTCCTTTAGTGAAAACTAGTCTTTAATAATAGCTTTCTACCGATTGGGTCATTTGCACGAAGTCTATCTGGCTGAATATTATAGGACATTCGATATGTTTTTTTTCAAACCAAGGAATAGAATGCAGGCACTGTTATGGTGCACCCGGAAGTTTCGAAAAAAATAAGCCTTATTGACTAATAAGTTGCGAATTATTTTGGGAAATATCGCTTTGTTTGGCATAAAAGGAGTGAAGCAAATTATCTTTTTGTGATTCTAATGAAGTTAAAGCGTAAGCTAGTTTGAAGCGCACATAGAAAGCTTTTGGATTCAGATTATTGTGCACTAGATCGACCCGCTTAGTTGATTAGAAAATAAAGCATAGGTCGTTTCTATAATACATTTACTTTTCGAAATAAAATAATTGTCTAAGATTGTTTTGTAAGGTGAGCGATGAGAATACTTATTGTTGATGATAATATTAGTTTGGCTGAAGGGATTTCTGAATTATTGTCAAGTGATAGCCACAAAGTGTTGGTGGCGGTAAATGGTGAGGACGGATTAAACGAATTAAGCAGATCGTCTATTGATCTGGCATTGGTCGACTTCCAGCTACCTGATATGAATGCCATCGACGTATATGCAAAAGCACGCAAGCTAAACATTGATACCAGGATGGTCATCGTCACAGGTTATCGTTTGGAGCATTTGCTTGCAACAATTACTCATCCAGAACAAATTGAAATACATTTCGACTTGAGAATAGAAAATCTCCTGGCAAGAATCAATCAGCTTAATTGCAATGATTTATTGGTTGCATCATTTAGTGATGCGAATCAAATGACTAGAGTTGTTAACAATATTGAGAAGAATCAACAAATATGTGTGTTGACTGATAGTAGTACGATTGAGGATTTACCTAGGGGCGCGGATTTAATACTTGTCCATGTTACCCACTCATTGTTGTCAGCATTAGGTTTATGCAAAGTAATTAAAGCCGAAGGTGTAGATACGCCAATAGCTATGCTATTGAAAACTGAAGAATCACTACATAATGATTATTCACTCCGTGCATTGACGGCATTGGATTGTTTATTTAAACCGTTTGAATTTGATGACCTCACGAATTTAGTGAGTGAAGCCGAAGTGATTGCTGTCTAAATATCTCTAACGATGGAAATACTGTTTAACTTGTAGCTAAATATATATTGAGTCAGTATCCTCCCGCCATATAAGAAAATGATTTCATCAAACATTCTTGTTCATTCATCATCATAGTTAATAATCAATAAAATGATTCATTCTATCCTGAATGTTTATTGTGCTTTTATCCGTTGTTGTACGCTATGCATGGTCCAATTAATGCCAAATTTAAATTCAAAATCGTTGGTGAGATAATCATAGCCTGCGACCCAGCCATCGGTTTTAAGCGAGACTTCGGCGTACAACTCCAATCCATTTTTAGACACCGGGATATCAAGATGTAAAGCTGCTAATCCGCCAGGTTGCCAGCGCGACTGATGAAAGAGTAAATCTTCAGGTTGCATCCAA
>JAOUJM010000248.1 GCA_029883265.1 Gammaproteobacteria bacterium | reverse complement strand
TGAATGCTTGGGAAACCGCAGCGTTATACCATCAATCGGATATTTTGCATCTATTGGCAAATAAACAATAATGGTCTTACTTGCCTAATTCGTCATTTGTTGTTTGATCAACTTCCCGCGATTGGTTTCAGAACCATCAACACATAAAATTGTACAGCGTGACACTGCGCACGCTGCTACAACTGTTGTGGGCTACAAAGCAATGGATATTCTTAACATCACACAAAAGCATTTGATGGCCTGTGCTGAAATTTATAGCAATACCTTTTCGACCGCGCCGTGGAACGAACACTGGACGACAACATCTGCCCTAGAACGGTTAAGTCATTTTTATGATTCAAAAGGATTTTGCGGGGCGCTTGCACAAGAAAAAGCCATACTCGGTTTTGTGCTAGGAAATATTGAGCCCTATTATTCTGGCTCAATATTTTATCTCAGAGAAATGTGCACCAGTGCTTCATACCAGAACAGTGGTATTGGGATTCAATTGCTGGATTATCTAGAGCAAAACTTGAGACACCAGGGCGTTCGGCAAATTTATTTATTAACCGAACAGCATATTCCCGCTGCCCAGTTTTATCAAAACCGCGGTTATGCAATTGATGAAAATTGCGCTTCCTATTCAAAAAATCTATAGTCATGACGTGGTGATTGAAAGCAAGCTGGGTATTGCATCGTCAGTGAATTGATATCCGCGTGGTTTTAAAAAACCTTAAGTTGTATAACAGGTTGTGCAACGCAGGCTTAGCAAAAAATTAAGATCACTGATTAAAACGTCATTCAGTAGCTTGCTTTTTGCAATAAATAATCAGCGCCAGGTTTTTCTAGTACCCTCATGGTTTAACAATGAGGATTAATAGGTGAATATTCGCAGTGAATCGCTATCAGATATTGCTGCTATAGAAGCATTAAGCGAAGACGCTTTCAAAAGTGTCACGCATAGCAGCCATACCGAACAATTTATTGTCAATGCGCTTCGCAAAGCTGATCAATTATCAATTTCCTTAGTCGCAGAACTTGAGGGGGCTATTGTCGGTCATGTCGCAATGTCACCAGTTTCCATTTCTGACGCTAGCCAAGCATGGTTTGGTCTCGGCCCGATTTCAGTCGCCCCAGAGCATCAAAAAAAAGGCATTGGCTCAAGCTTAATGAAACAAGCGATTGCAGCGTTGCAGCACTTGGGCGCATCGGGTTGCGTAGTGCTTGGTGATCCTCAATACTATCACCGTTTTGGTTTTGAGGTTTCCCCCGATCTTGTTTTGCCTGGCGTGCCGCCGGAGCATTTTCAGGCGCTCAGTTTTAACCTTCAGCGACCCAAAGGCGACGTCAGTTACCATGAAGCATTCAATGCACAAAGCTAAATGATTAGGCAAGGCAAAGAAGTACAGGACAGCCATCCTTTTTTCGATTATCAATTCACAAATTCCGTTTCCGTTTGTATTAAACCAATCGCGAATTTGAATTTTTCAACAAAATGCTGATTGAGTTATTTATCTAGGATTTTCCCTCGATGCGATGTTAATCGTGCAAAATAGCCTTGCAGAGCAATTAGGTTTACACCCAATAGGATTTGAGAAAAACAGATTTACTATGACACCTATTATCAAGATAATGATAATTGCGGCTTGATTTTTCTATTGTTTGATTTAGCTTGTGTGGAGGATTCGATATGTTAGATGCTTTTACGAGCTAGACGCTCAACTATCTATACATCATTCAAATTATTATTATGAAAGAACCGGAAGGGACGCTAGTAGAAGACCAGAGGCATACAAGATCCTTGATAAAATACTCATAGTAATAAAAGACCTGTATAAATGCAGCGACGATCTGCTAACAGCTTTAGAACCAATCGACAAAGAATAACCAAGTAACATTTGACAAGGGTAGCGTCCCTTTTTAGCTCTCGGATTTTATATCACCCATGCAGTTTGAAATAAACAACGCTGTTGCTTAATTTATGTGTATGTTAGATTAAGGGAAGTCCAAGCTGACCCTAGCTGGTAGTCATCAACTTATTCCCCCTTTAATACAACTGGAACGCCAATAGCCTGAATTAGAAATAATACGCCCAATCTTTGACTAACATCAACGTGATCATCGTACAAATCGAATTAAAAGGTAGCGTCTCTTTTTCGATTAGGGTGTGGCTTATGGGTTAGCCGCTTCGGTTTGCTCGGTCTTGAAATACCGCTCATGTCATCTACTAAATTCAATGGTATGCCCAAATGTTCTATATCAAGTAGCCCCGTAGGGTACTGCGATGCAGCACTCTGCGGGGCAATCAAAACCACTAGGTCAGCAGCTTTTGCAAGATAAACATTATACTGGTACACCCGGAGCCTATGGCGGTAAAAAAAACATACCATAGCTTACCCAAATTGCACCGACTTTAAATAAAATATCATTTATACCTTCTCCTGGAGCACCGACAATTAAATCAGCCAGGCCATCCCCGTTGTAATCACCACTCGTTAGTGAGTAGCCAAAGTTATCGCCAATTTCATCAATTGCACCAACATGCGGTGTCGATTGAGATACATTTTGGGTGAAAAACAAACCTGCAGCATTACCAGATAGAATGGTTACTGTCCCGCCTTTTATATTACCCGCTCCAAGAATGTCATCATCCAAAAATGCGCCGACTGCTAAGTCAAGGATTCCGTCTTGATTAAAATCACCCTTAGTGAACGAAGACCCAAAATATGCTTGCGACTCCGCTTGATTAATTCCAAAGTCGTCCTGGGTAAAAATTTCGTTTGAAGTATTGGTAAGACCACTCGATGAGCCCAGAATAAAATGAATTGCCCCGGCTGAATTTAAATTACCGACATTTTCATTTTCTACACCTATCACCAAGTCGTCAAAACCATCATGATTGAAATCACCAGCAATAAGCGCTTTACCAAGGTGATCGTTAGATTCAGGTATACC
Organism: Gammaproteobacteria bacterium; assembly: GCA_029883265.1. Lineage (GTDB taxonomy): Bacteria > Pseudomonadota > Gammaproteobacteria > S012-40 > S012-40 > JAOUJM01. The sequence continues at coordinate 3,806 of JAOUJM010000248.1, read as the reverse complement.
AGCTAAATTATTTTGCGAAAACATTTTATCGCGAGTTCCAATGCCAGTCGCAGTTCCATAAATAATTTTTACTGCGCCAGCATTACCTTTCCCGTCAACCAACCGATTGGGAATACCAACAGCAATATCATCAAAACCATCAGAATCAAAATCACCTGCGGTAAGGGCATAACCAAATTTATCGTGAGCCGCTTCGGTTCCACCAATACCATCACTGGCAAGCGAAACTAAATGGTTGTTTGTTGCCAACCCAAATATTGAGCCGTAAATAAGATGAACCGCGCCACCATTGAAAACCGAATTGTTTTTTATATCTTCCTGGGGTACACCAACAGCTAAATCATCAAATCCATCATTATTAAAGTCGCCAACAGCAAGTGAATACCCAAAATGGTCGTCAGCTTCAGAGCTATTCACAATAGACGGTGAGTTTTGATTAATGAGTTGATTTTGGCCAGTACTCAATCCACTAGCAGAACCATAAAGAATTTGCACAGATCCAGAAAAATCTGCCTCATCTTTATCAAGCGGTATTCCAACGGCAACATCATCAAATCCATCGTTGTCAAAATCACCTGTTGCAACTGCATACCCAAAATGTTCATGACTATTAAGCGTACCCGCCATCCCTGCTCGATTTTGATGGAATACTTCATCCTGTGTAGACAAGCCACCGCTACTACCGTAGATGACTTGAATCGCACCCGCTTCGCTTTGCCCGCTAATGCCTTCAAAAGGTATACCTGTAACAACGTCATCATAACCATCACCGTTGTAGTCACCTGTTGTCACAGCCCAACCAAAATAGTCAGAGGCCTCAGCAGTTTGAGAGATCCCATCCGTGTTTTGTGTGATCATCCTGCTATTTGCTAAATCAAGTGTTACAGCCGCGTTCGCGGTAGTGCTTAGTAAAGAAAATAAAACTAGTATCAAAAAGCTAGTGTTCGTTTTAACCATACTACTCTCCTAATTGTTGAATATTGTAACGCTAAGGATTGTGAGCTAGATGGCCTTTCAAATTGTTTACAAAAATGAAAAAACTGCGGAGCTTGCAGCAAGCATGGGTAAAAAATGAGAATGATGCTCAATGAAAAGGGGCCAGACCTGCCAGTTTTGCTTTGCTTAAGTTCTAAAAGTGTAAATTGGATGGCCCGCATTTTATTGAGCTAAAGCATTGGTATTATGATGCTGGAAATGCAATGCATCTATCCCTAAAAACCAGCAACGACTTTCTGAAAGGCCTGCAATATTTACAACAAGCGCCAAGCAAGCAAAACCTGCATCTACTTCAACGAATTTTTTCGTCGGTTAGAACACATATTAAAGAAGATTTAGGTGTTTATGATGCTTCGGATGTGTCTAAGCCAATACCCGACTATGAAACTGCACTAGCGGATGGAACAATACCAGCAAAACCGAAAAACGATGAGTAGCTTATCATAACAAAAAGCCGAAATAGCCGTATTTCTAGTCCAACAATTTTCTATAGGTAGTATTTTCTCTCGATTCAAATATTTCAAATTAAACTGGATAATTTTATTGTTGCCACATTATTAGCAATAAATTACACTGCCGGGCTAAATGTAATTATAATAGAGGATATAAAATGAAACTAGTTAAAACTCTGGGTATAGGCTTAATTCTTAGTAGTCTTGTTATGTTTTCTGGATGCGCATCAATTGTGATCGGAAAACAGCAAGATGTGTCAATTAATTCCAATGTGCAAGGTGCCGATATTATTGTGAATGGTATGAATATTGGACAAACGCCTTATAATGGCCCAATCCAAAGAAGCTCTGCAACTACAGTCACACTAAAGAAATCTGGATATGTGGAAAAAACCGTTCAGTTGGACACGTCGATTGAGCCGATGTTTTGGGGCAATATCATCATAGGCGGTGTTTTTGGTTCCACCACAGATTCAGCAACTGGTTCAATGTATAAATATAATCCGGCAACTATTCAAATAGACTTGGCTCAAGCAACGGGAAACTAGAGGAGTACTGCCCTTCTGGCAGTTATTCTTTTGTTTTATATAATTATGCTGAGATTATTGATCAAGTATTTCAAGGGAACGGTCCTTTACTTGAATTCCTTCATCAGAAATTAGATACGCACAAAATGTCATTTGCTCAATTTAGAGACTTGTTGCAAGAAAGCATAAGAAAAAACTCAATTCCAGAGAATTTTGTATGCGAAGCAAGTAAAATCATCGGGGCATTTTAATTGCGCCAATCCAAAGTTTTTGTTATCAGCTTTGGGTTGGTTTTCTTTTCCAAGCTAATCTTTGCAAATGACAACTGGTTTGCAGATACCAGCATCATCGAAGCTAAAGAAAAACAGCTCGTTTCCTTTTTATTCGTCAGTCAAAATCTAAAATCGCCCGCATCCATGTTTGGGCATACACTTATTGTGCTTCATAATAACGAACCTCCGGAACCCGACGCCATCGTTGTCGAATTTCTTGGCGATACATCAAGAATTGCGTTCGCAAAAACCAAAGCACTATTAGGCACTATTCCCGGACACTATAAACTCAATCGATTTTTGTATAAACAACGAGAATACGAGCTAGAAAATAGAGACTTGTGGATATACAGAATCAAGCTAAATGGAACTCAACGGCAGCGATTCTTTAATCAATTGGAAAATGATCTAGAAAAAGAATTTGCCTATAATTTTTCTTTTACAAATTGCTCATATTTCATTTTAAAATTGTTAAATCATAGTGCCGAGGAAAACCGTAGACCTATCATATTCCCGTTAGTTCTTCCCGTGCATACATTAAGAATAGCAAACAATATTTTCGAGTTTCAGTCAGTTCAATATATGCCATCCACTCAACGAAAGTTGATCAATGCCTACGAGAAGCTAAATAATAAAGAGAAAAAATATTTTGCTAACGTCTTGTCTGGTCTAAAAGTCGACAATAAACTAGTCGAAGCTTCACACATTCGAACAGCACTTTCTTTGGCTATCAACTATCGCTCTGCCAGAGAAAAGGATAAAAACAAACGGAATACGCTGTTTTATTTAAAAAAAACATACCACACACCATTATTGGCTCGATACATTGGCAAGAATCCATTGTATAGCGCGGGGGAAACCTCGATAAACATGGGGCGATCCTTAGGTCGCAATGAATGGGTATTAAGCATTAAACCCTTTCAACGGGATTTTTTCAGTGCCGTCGCCGATGGCTTAGAAACGTCTTATCTTGATATTCTCAAAGTCAATATGACACTAGAAGACAATCGGTTTGGCGTGAGATCATTCAATTTAGTAAAATTACATTCTGTTTCACCATCTTCATTGTTTGCAGAAGGATTTAATCGCTATATTGAAGCGTCTTATTATGACCGGAGCAATCTTTCTCAGCATAGCCAGGCCCATGAGAGTGTCATTCGTATGGGTGGTGGCTTCTCAAGCAAATTAAGCAAAAGATTTAAAATTGCTTCTATGCCTTATTTGGGAATTCGTATTGCTAAAACTGACACCGCTAAAAGCAACTATGTCGACCTAGGTATAGTCAGTTCAATGTCAGCCTGGTTCTCCGACAACTTCAGAATAGAAACTGTTCACACACACTATTTTAATTCGCCATTTGATTTTAATGAGATCATTCACGCGTCAGCGATTGTGGATTTGTCCAAACACTTTAGCTTGGCAACAAAGCTAGAAGTTAGTGAAAAAATAGTTAATAACGGGCTAATGATTATCGGTGTATTCAAGCTCTAACCGGCTTACACCCTTAGTGCAATCAGCAGGATAGCAAGCGTACAGGACATATATGGACCCCCGCGCAA
>JAOUJM010000247.1 GCA_029883265.1 Gammaproteobacteria bacterium | reverse complement strand
AATTATGATCAAGCAAATGCTAGTTTACCGCTATTTACTGATTTTAATTGATTTTGTGCTACTCAGCTGGGAAAAACTATTAATTTCAAATGAAATAATGACTATTATTGAATAATCATAAAAACGTATGGGTATTTATGAATGCTTGCCCAGTCAAATAAAGTCTTTCAAATTTAATTCAAAACACTCGGCGAGCATGCAATTAATAATAATTCGTAAGTGTTTCTAAGAATAGAAAGCCGGTGATTGCTTATTACAAACAAAATTAGAATTCAAGCCGACTAGTTATGTCAATGTAAAAATGCATCCGCGTATTTAAAAATGGCTATCATAAGAAGTTGGATTGTTTTGTAAAGTCGTGCATGCAGAAATTCAAAGTCTGGACAGAATTCATATCCTGACACAGTTCGTGAGCGCGTGTGGGGTCGAATCAAGAATCACACGCTTAAAAGAATCATTGAACGCAAGTGCATGTATTGTGTGAAGCAAAATGCGGATAAATATTTGTAACCGGTGTTGCCTTCTGCTTGTGCAGATTCCAAATTTGGTTTCGAATAATTTTGATCGGTGTAGATGCCAATTTTGTGCTACATAGGATAACGTTTAGGCTTCACCATGTTTAGTCTCCACCACAATACCAATAGACTTTAAAAAGCCAGTGGGTAGAATGCCGCCTGCGCTAACAATGACAGCGTCATTCTCTCGTTCAAGCATATTGCCTTCTTGTTCGATGGTTACCTTGTCGGGAAAAATTTCTTTGACATTAGAATTAAGTAAAATTTCGATGCGGCCTGTGTTTCCCATGTCTAGAACTTTTTGTCGATTTTTTTCTTTGGCTCGACTAAATGCCGCACTGCGATAAGAAATGATGACGCGGGTATTTTCTCCTTGTTCAGCGATGCTCCATGCAGCTTCAAGCGCACTATCTCCGCCACCGACCACTAATACCGCTTGGTTTTTATATTGCTCAGGATCAATGAGTCGATAAACCACTTTTGAGCTTTCCTCGCCAGCGACACCTAGTTTGCGCGGAGTGCCGCGTCGACCGACTGCGAGCAAAAGGGTTCGTGTTCTATATTCTGACTTATTGGTTTTTACTAAAAATCCACCATCAATCGGTTCAATGCTATCCATGCGCTCTTGGTAGCTAATATTGAGTGGATGTTTATTGACGATATCATTCCAAAAATCTAAAAGTGCTTCCTTGGTGGTTTCACGCATTTTTACCTTGCCAACCATTGGTAGATCAACAGGGGCTGTCATTACAATTTTTCCACGGGGATAATGTGAGACAGTGCCTCCAAGACTTTCTTGCTCAATGGTTAAATAATCGATTTCATATTTTTTGGCACCTAAACTGGCAGAAATGCCTGCGGGACCAGCGCCAACGATAATGACATCTTTAAAACCTTCACCGTTGCCGATATTTTTATATTTACAGATGGCGTCCATGGCTTGTCGACCCTGGGTGATGGCATTACGAATCAGTCCCATGCCACCAAGCTCCCCAGCGATAAAAATTCCCGGAACATTGGTTTGAAAGTCTGGATTGACACTAGGAATTTCAACGCCACGTTTTTCGGTACCAAAAACCAAGGTGATAGCATCAACTGGGCAGGCACGAGCACACGCGCCATGACCAATACAGTGGGTCGGGTTAATCAATTCGACTTTTCCTTGAATAATACCTAAAACTTTGCCTTCGCCTTCGGGGCAAGCTTTTGCGCAGGTGTTACAGCCGATGCATTTGTTGCGATCAATTAATGGATGTAATGACGGCGGTTCAGTTAGACCGGCTTGAATGTTTTCCTGTAATTCGCTTTCAAATTGACTCGACTTTTTGCTGCGACGATATTGGCTAAGCCACCATATGCCTAGCACCGGTATTAAATAAAGCGCAAGAATTAAATAATCAGTGGATTCTTTTATAATATCATTCATTACAAGGCCTACAAATTACGATAAGACATGATTGTTCCGGATTTCCAAGAATAACAAATTTTGCTTTCAATGTTTTTGTTGCTCAGATTCTAAAATGGCAGCAATAATCGAGTGTTTTCCTTCGTTAATGCCCAAAAAAGTAAACTCATAATTTCAGTGTCTGACGAATTGACAGGCCTTCTCATTATAACAAGTTCACTAGTAAAAAGACCTATATCTTCAGGCAAGATTTCTAATTTGGTCAGTCCTATTTTGGCTTGTTGGTCGTGCACGACAGACATCGCTAGTGTTAGTTTTATGGATAGTTTGTTAAAAAAATTCAAAGCATTAAGATAAATGAATAGGGAGTCATCGTTTGAGCGCAACTGTTTAAAGGTAAAATAGGAATGATTACAGATGTACCACTCTCAAACGATTGCCATATACGCTTGAATATTGATTTAAATAATGATGCACAAAAAGACACTCAAACAAATATGGCGTTGTAAATGATGGCAGGCCATTGGACGAGACTCAATGAAATGAGTATTTTGTTCTTGCGATATCGTGAGTCGGATACTTATGATAACGCATTGATTTAATGCATCCACTCATTTTACTATCTATCGCGGCACAACGCTTGTTTCGAAGTTGAAATATAAACATCGAATAAGTTGAAGCGGTGACCTGCAATAGCGCATTAACACTGAAGTACAAATCACCGCTAAGTTTTGTAAAGCTAGCAAATTGAACCTAAAGCTTAATTTTAGAAAGTTTGCAAATTAATAATGCTATTGATCGAGGATACCAGTGTTTGAGCTGCAATTTTGCTTATCGATACAGTTTCTAATTTCCTGATTGAATTCCACTGCTTCTGGATGCTGCCGGAATGCAACGGCTATTGGCTGCACATAAGCGTTGCCATAAATCTTTATCAAATTGAGTTAATGCTAAGTCATTTCGGTAAGCCGCAGGGCCATGGCGTACCACCACTAAATGCAAACTCGGTACGACATAGATTTTTTTGTCTCCGTGACCTAATGCCATGTACATATCAGCCGGAGCTTGTGGAATAAATGGGCCATCATGGATCGCTTTGTCGCGTGGCAACATGTGTTTAGATTTGCCGTTTAGCCAGGTTAAATAGCCATAAGACAAATTAAATGGATTGGCGCTTGATAGCATTTGTTGTAAATACTGCTTGTCTTGCACAATATCCTCGCCATTCCATTGACCGCCATAAAGCATCATCAGACCAAAGCGCGCCATGTCACGCGCCGACGATTGCAAGCGATAGTCTTCAATGATCCAATCCGTATGCTGCATACCTATTTTGTTGAATAAAACGTCATGGGAAAATTTATTGAGTTGATCGGTGTTATTCAAGTCCTTGGCAATAATATCGATTGCTTTACGGTAGACCATGGTGTTGTAATTCCATTCGCTATCGGCTGTTACCCAGCCTATGCAATGAATACGATTGAACAAGAGGCTTTCGCGTAAACCACTAGTCATAGTGATCGCATGACGAATGGTGAGTTCATGTTCATGTGGGTAGTTGCGGCACCCCGGTTCATTCAAGGTCAACCAGCCAGCACCTAAATAATCAGACATGGGATCATCAATGCTATTGATCAATCCTTGTTCCAAGCGCTTGCCCAGTAAAAAAGCGACAATAGTCTTGCTCGCAGAATAAATAATATCACGGCTGTGTTGATTCCATCCTTGCCAATAGTTTTCAGACACAATTCGGCCTTTTTGAATGATTAAAAAGGCCGTTGACTTGTTTTCACCGACGAACTCGACGGTTTTTTCTAGTTTGTTTTTGTCCCAACCACCGTATCTGCTGTCAATTGCTTGCCACTCATCGCCAACTAGCGGTGGATAATAAACCGAGACGCCATTAATGATGCTGCTATTGTCAGTCTCTGCCTGACAAGCGCTGGCCATGGTAAGCAAGGCAATGCTTGTGGATATATAAAAAAAACATTGGCAAAGCGTGCGCATGTTGATTACTCCTAAATAAACAATCAGTGGTTTGTATTGATAAGAGACATCAATTTTGCATATTTTTGAAACTAGTTATTTGTGGAATACAAATTAAATAGATAATCGCTGCTTATGCTGCTGCATATTTAAGGATTCTATTTTAGGGAAATGGGATTATCTGCGTCGGGTGTTTGGTTCTTCATAAGCAAAGATAATTCATTTTTATCCATAAGATTGCCTGACATATCAAGAATTATTTCTTCGCTACCTGTGCTGATAAGAATTGCTACGGGGAAGTAGTCGGTGAAAACACTAATCATATTCTTCTTAATGATATTCTTGCTAATAATTTTCTCGACCGGAGTAATACGGTAACCATGCACGTCGATGGACTTGCCATAACGAATAATATTCATTTGAATTTGACCTTGATGATGCGATATACCGTACGCCAAAGTTCTCGCGAGAATAAAAATAACAAAATAACTTTAACGTAGTTAATAGGCACTACATGGACATGTGTTTTTAGTTGTCCGCGGAAAATTTCTTCGTCAAACACTGGAATAGCCTCAAAGTCTAGTTGCGGTATGGCATAAAAAACAGAGAACAGTGGCGCGCCAATGCCATAAATTCTTCCTGTGTCGGCCGGATCATCCATGCCAAAATAGATGCGAGCAAAAAAGGTTTTTATTTTTGCAGTTGTGAGAATATCGTAAATCAAACGCACTAGTCGTTGCACGAATCCTTCGCTTGTGAGCGCCGTCCATAAGAAAGGATTTTTCTTTTGCCTGGATTTTTTAGGAGTTTTATTCTTATTCGACTTAGAGTCGAATTTAGTTTTTTCGCTTTTTGTTTTGGTTTGTTGTTTTGACTTGGGCTTATTTGAGTGTTTGATGTTCACCAAGCCAAAAAACCAAACTACGCGAGCGCGCAATTTTATTTTGGCTTGGCTGTCATAATCAATAAATAATTCTACTGGTATAGCCAATAGCAAAAAAGGTGTTAACAATAAAACTAAAGCGATTGATAGCAATAGCACGGATTAATCGTCAGACTTATCTTTTTTGCTATTCTGAACGGCATTGCTGACGGTTTTAGCTACGCTTTCTAACGCAGATGCCGCGCCGCCTTTAATCGATTCCACGCGCACACCATTTTTATCTATAATGATCATGGCCACAGGTTTAATACCGCCGCCGCCACCGGTGCCAGCGCCGCCGCCTTCACCTTCGCCGTGCTTGTTACCATTGGGGATCACGCCTTTACCGCTACCACCACCGGCACCAAATCCAAATCCAACGCTAACGAGTGGAATAATTGTGACATCGCCTACGGTAATGCTTTCTCCGACGACGGTTTTACTATTTAATACGCGCTCAATTTCTTCCATAGTGGATTTTAGTAAATTTTCGACATTGTCCATGTTAGACCTCCAAATGTTGGCTCTATTGCTTAGTTGTACTTGGCTGAGTAAACAACAAGTACCATATAAACTATAACAATAGAAGCGCCAAAAGTTGTTACTTTTTTAGCAGCTTTTATTCAGTTGCTAATCTTTCAGCAGCCCAGCGGCCTATATAAGATTTTACCCAAGCGATAGGATTGCGATAAGGCTTTCTTAAATAAGGAAACTGTTGATAAGCAAGTTTGCCGCTAGTGGCAATACCATTGGCTATTTCACGACCATGGCCAGCGTTAATCATGGTGGTGAATAAAGCGTTAATAATATTATCCCCAGGTACGCGACCGCCAGCGCGGGTATGGGCTTGCTGGCGCAACAACGAGTTTTCGATATCAAAATAACTTTGTATGCTCATCGGTTTTGTGACATCAACCACTAGAAAATCATTTAATAATAGATTCGCCAAGGTTTGATCGAGCGGTGTTGGCCAGTCCACGACTTGATCTAGATTGTCGTAATAAGCAATATTTTTTAATAGCCGTTGACGATATTGTTCAGCATTTGATGGATCGAGTTTAAATGTGTCCTCGGCATTATACAAATCGCGTAAATCTAGTGTTTTATCCGAATCCACAAGTCTGGCATTGCTTAATTCAGGGCGGCCGACACGATCAATGCGACGCGGTGGTGTGTTTTTGTCATCACGGGTTAATGTTTCAGCGGCAATTGCCCATAGAGGACTGCTACTTGAGCCAAACACCAACGCAACATCAATTTCAAAAATAATGCTAAGTACGTTCAAGTGTTTTAAATCATTCGAGGCATTCGCGGGCGGAATTTCACCCTCTTTTACAAGCTTGCCAAACCATTGCGAGTTAAATAGAAAGGGATCGGCGCGGCGACCAGCAAAAGCCTTAAAACCCTTGCCCGATACTTTATCTTCATTCACTTTGAAACGAATCGACTCACCATGCGGTAAAACACAGGTGGCCCAATGAGTTTTGCGGTGAGGAGTGACAAAACTGCAATCAATTATTTTTTCTTGTTCACTCAGTTGAAATCCAGTTTTTTCTCCGGAAGACGTTAAGCTTATGTTTCTAGCGACAAAACGATAATTCACACGATCAGCGAAATGGCCGCTGGCTGGGACAAAGGGATAAACATTTAAAATTAAAACCAGATGACCCATATTATTTGGGCTGGGAAATACAAACAAGTCACTAATATCCGCCATTGGATGTTTGATGGTCATTGGCCCGTCTACATGATCTGATGCAAGACTAGCCGTCAGGTAAGTGTATAATAATAAAAAAAGAGTACCTAGCTTAAGACAAGTTAGAATAATTTGTTTTTGATGTTGCATAACACATCCTTTTTATTTATTTGGTCGGCCAATATCAATTATAAGGTCTTCAAGTACTCAACCAATG
>JAOUJM010000504.1 GCA_029883265.1 Gammaproteobacteria bacterium | reverse complement strand
AACCAAAAGTTTCAGCAATTTCTATAAGCTCAAGTGAGCTGTTTAATGCACGAGCCGCTTTTCTAACACGAGCTAATTGCAACCAGTAAGCAGGCGTTCGTTGCGTGGTTTTGAAAATATGTCGTTGCAGTGTACGCATGCTTACACCAAGCAGTTTAGCGGCTATCGGTACGGAAGCGGTTTCAGTGGCTAAGCATGAAAGTGCTTGCGCAATATTCTTGTCATAAGTGCAGTAGCAATCGATTCGGTCTTGAATGTCGAGGGGCGCAAGTGGCGTCAATGGCAGGGAGGCAAGCAATTTAACTTCGTCAATAGACGCCCCTGGTTGAAGTCGAAATCCATACAAACGGGAATTCGCGGCGAGTTCTAGTATACTAAGCTTATCAAACAGCGGCGATACAAACCAAGTAGTGGCTTGTCCTGCCGGCTGATGCATAATTAAATCACGACAGCCATCGGGAACAATGGTGCTAGAACAATCACTATCCGTAGTCACTTGCCAAAATGCTAATATTTTTTTACATAACATGATATGACTTATCTATTGCCCAAGAAGCTATTTAATTATCGTATGTTTATATGGTTTCTTAATGTAATATTATTTGAATACTGAAGCAACTAAGATTTTAGTGTATGCCAGCCCAATAGAATGTTGGTCGCTGAGTTTAAAGCGATTATTATAAAAAGTTGTGAATAGATGGCAACCTTAATTTGAAACTGATTTGAGAGGCTATATTGCCTAGCTAAGAAGATCAAGAAAACACTTCAGAGCTCGTGGAATAAACTTTTGAATATTAGTCATGTTTAATTCAGTTTGTTGCTATTGGATCTTGTACCATTAAAACCACGGCAATTTAATCGCAGCTAACTCGTCATCAATTCATTGGGGAATCCACCCCGTAATCTAAAAAATCGCAACCCCATTAACGTTATTTGGACGATTGAAAAAAAGTAACAGCAATTCATTTTGTCTGTGTTTCATTGTTGAATTTTCTATAAAAGCTTTGATGCAGGCTAGTGGTTTGAAATGGGTTCAACAGAAATACGCTTAAGGCATAACGTAATCATACTCTGTTGAATTGGTTTGACCAGTAAGCTGTCTTGCGAATAGGCTGAACTGGAAAGACGATGACATTAACAAGGAGTTTTATATGAAACCGATAAAACAATTCGTAGTGAGTAGTTTGGCTCTGAGCTTGACCTTAGGTTTATTCGCCTGTGGCAAAAAAGATGATGCCGACACCACAACAAAAACAATTACTATCAACGCACTGAGTTTGCCAAAAGCAGTCAGTTTAATTAACGTGGTTGACTCTCAAGGTGCGAGCATGAGTAAACTAGGCGCCTATCAATTGGTTGATACAAACAATATTCCTAATGACTCAGATTATGCAAAATTTCAAACAGAAACATTTAACTCATCTTTTCTCGATCAGTTTGCGGTGTTGCCCTCATCATTTATCTGTGTGGCTCAGCAAACCGCCTATGAACAGATGCTGAATAAAGGCTTGTATAAAGCGCAAGTTGATCTAGGTAAATGCAATCAAATAGGGGAGGAAGAACTAGTCGATTTTGCAGTGGTTTCCCATCGTGCGAGCAATACCGCCGTGCAATACATCGATATTCGCTCTAATACGGAAGCTGATCCGGAATTCGAGCAAGCAGCGAGCATAGATTTGGTACGTTTTGAAATC
>JAOUJM010000246.1 GCA_029883265.1 Gammaproteobacteria bacterium | reverse complement strand
ATCTTCACTGGCATGTAAAACTGCACGAAAACCTGAGGATGAACTGGCGCCAAAATCTTCAACCGCCAATGCCCCCACATAGGCACCAATTTCGAAATACTCAGAATCTATTTTTGGCAATACCACCGGATGACGTTCCACCGGCGAGTCCATTGCTGGCATTTCTAACGCAAAACACCATTGGCTCATAAACAACAGAAACCCCGTCGCTATTATTTTTTTAATTCGAATCACCACGTTTACACCTTATATTAAAGTCGAGCATTAAAACCTAATGACAGCAATAACAAATTATTATCCAACAAACTTCCGCTCGGAATTACCACACTCTGTCCCATCGCAATAAATTCAAATCCAGGAAACAAACTTAGGCGTGCACCCGCACCTACACGAAGGGCTGAAGTGGATATAGAATCATGTCCAATAACACTGGTTTTAGCCGCCGAACTAAACTGGCCCACACCCACCAGCAACATGGGTTGAAAACGTTTATAACGCAGTACATCATATTCAGCATTCAAAGAAACCATGGTATTGGTCGCGAATAAAGACGATGCACTATTCCATCCCACATTAGTGGTCAATTTTGTCGAGATTGGATATTGAAATAACAAACCACGCATGGGGTCACCGTTCAACCACCCCATACTTGCACCCATTGAAAAATGTTTTTTTTCATTCTCACGCGCATAGTCCAGCAAGGATTTTTCATATGCTGGACCAATACGCGATTGCCATAAACTCTGGTAAGGCACCCAGCCGAATTGACCATTTTTCAATTGCAGCTTTACCCAACCGGCTTTTTGTTTGATTAATTCAACCGATTCGCCTCGCGACAGCGATTTGAATACCGGATAATGACGACCGGGACCACTATGGACTTGCATATAAACATCACTGGTTTGCACACTGAGCGCCTGCACCGTCATAGGCATGACCAGTAACAACGCTAGAAGCAATATTATGGGTCGTTTCAATTTCATCACCTAATTACCTGTCGCTGTTTCTATCCAGCCACGAATTCGTGAGTAAGCCGAACTTGTGTTTGCCATCACGGGACGATTAATCGCATTCAACGGATGCGCAGTCGTGGATGAAGGCAATGACAGCAAATAACTATTATCTGGATTATTGATATCCGTCACGAAGGTCGCGGCCGATAAGTAATCTTGGTCAACATCACCGGTCAAAATGAAAAAGTTGTTTTGTATATCTAAGACCACGCCTGTGATATTGGATGGTTTATGACAACTGGCGCAAAGCGCCCGCAGCAAACCAAAAATTTCGCCCCGGAACAAATCCTTGTCCAAAACAAATTGATTACCTTGCAATTCTCCGCTAGCATCGAATGGATTGTTGACAAACAATGCACCAAGATCAATCCACTCAGTTATCAAACGTAATTCAGATGGGTTAAACATTTGACTATGATCAAGACCGTCTTGTTTCAAACCACGGCTTGCAAAGAGTTCTTGATTAAATAATTTTTCAATTAAAAAACTTTGTCGTGAAAAACCAGCTTTAACCAATGGTGGAAATTGACGCACTACTAAACGATTATTAATTTTTTCAACAATGGGGCGTCGGTCTTCGCCAAGTTCAGGCGTACCATTGATTAATTCACTATAAGAAACTGTTGTGCCATCCAAAGCACCGTTACCTGCGCGCAAATCCAGACCGTTGGGATTGCTCGCATCATCAATTTGATCATTATGACAAGTCACGCAGGCTTGGCCGCTCTGATTATTTTTTTCCCATAACGGTTGGATATGATCCATGTAGTTAATCACGCCATTGCTTGGAGGCTCAGTTGTCAATTGGCCGTATGTAATCTGCACCGGTGGATCTAGTTGCCGTGCCGAGCCATCTTTAAAATTTATGCCTGCCTGAGTCCAGACATCCTCAAACAGCAAATCATCTGAGAGCGCTAGTGCCAATGGATCAAGTCGGGTACGACTTTGTGCCATGGTTTCATTATCTAAATATTGCGAATTTGCCTGCAAAACATTTCCCTGGCTTGAACGCAATTGCGTATTTGCATGCACGCCGGCGATGGGTGTGCTGTTCAAACTTTTCGCTCGGGGAGGCGCATGACAACCATTGCATTGAAACTCTTCACCGACTCGGACTTGTATCCAACTATTCATATGCTCATAGGCGCGACCTTTATCATCAAGCACGGCTAAACTCAGCGGTGTTTCCGCCGGTACACGCACCCGAACCGAACCATCGGGTTCAATAGGCGCATAGCCGATAATCCGCTGCATGCTATAAGGTGTAGCGCCTTTAGTTAATAAACGAAAATTTTCGGGTAAAGGGTTCGCCTGACTCACACGAATAAAACGGGCAGGCCGCTGCTCGGCTTTGGTCTGAGTCGGATCTTTTAACGCGGCAATATCAGCAATTAAATCACGAGGATCATAACTATTGGCGCTGACGGCTGAGAGTGGAATCGGTTTTTGCACAATCTCATTATGACTCAAAACACCATTACTCATGCGTCCATGCTCATCCGTATCATAAACACTGCGTATGTGTAAAATACCCATGGATGTTTGTCCGTCAAAAACACCAGTATCCCGAACGGGGATGGGCTGGTAAATACTTGGACGCGGACGTGGACTCACTGGCGTGGCTTCTATGTGTGCGACACCGGATTGTGGCAATACAATGGGACGCATGGCTTTAGTATCCACATTCACCATGTAAAGTGCATAGTCAGGTGCAGCTTCTTTTTCATTATTTAAAACTTTTTGTTTGGTGTCGGGATCAATTTCTTCTACGGGTTTAAATTGACCGTAACTCACTAACACCTGGCGTGAACCATCATTCAGTGGATAGGCATATGCAAAACGTCCCGCAGCAGAGACCTGCTCGATCACGGGAATTTTTTGCACACTAATCGCTTGCTCAGCTTGTAAAACTATTTTATCCAAAGGGTGAACGTCATCTGCGTATTGGGTGACGTTGATTAAGTTTACCGATCCGCCAGCAAAAGTCCCCCTCACCGGCATAACGGTAGCGATTATACGCCCATCCAACATTTGCCTGGCGTGTGCATAGTGTTTACCTGTACTATGCGCACCATAAAGCAATTGAAATTCGCTTCCATCCGGATTGACACTATAGAGCACAACCTGGCTACGCTCCCCTTCCTGCTCCCATCGACTAAACATGATTTTCCCATTCATTAACACCACGGGATTCTTATCAATACTTTGCGAAAATGTAATTTGTTGGATTTGGCTGCCATCGGCACGCATCACATGCAGGCTTTGCACAATCTGCTCAGAATATTGTTCTTTGTAGAGATAACCGATTTGATCGTGAGTGGCTTGTTGCCGGGTAGAGCTAAATACAATGCGGCCATCTGGCAAATACGCTGGATCAAAATCATGACCTACGTTCGCTAAAAAACCATCAGCAATGACTCGCCGAAAAGCATCGGTTTCAAAATTGTATTCCCAGATATTCCAGGTTTCATCATGCGCACATTCGGCAACCGATTCAGCACCGCATTGCATGGAAAAGATAATACGCTTGCCATCATAAGATGACTCAGGCTGCATCACATCAGCTTTGCCCAAGGTTAAACGTGAGGTTAGATTTTTTTCCTGGATTGATGCGGACGAGAGGTCACGCACAAATAAATCGGCGCCCGGTTTGAATTCACCAATCTTGAGTGGCTCTTTGATATCTTCAGTTGAGCGTTTGACGTAGACGATCGGGAATTCACCGCTAAGCACTAACGGATCATTTGCATTATGAAATCGACAAGCTGTTAACCCTCCCCCGATGATTAACAGGCTACATGCTAACACCCCGAAGGATCGCATAAACGCCTTACCCTCCAATTATGGTGTCTGTTAGCCGTGTCCGACTAAGAATTAACGGAGAGAAAACAGACACCGTTCCCACATATTTCTACAGTTTTTATTAGGTTATTACTGTTGCGAATGATTTTAGGTTCAGTGATATTACCGTAGCAAGCAACACTTAAGGTCTGCTTATTCTATTTATATAGGAATGAATTTGCTTAACGATCGAGCGTGCCTGGCGGCGTTTAGAAATCTAAACGCACACCAAAACGAAGGCCTTTATCAATATCTTTACTGACATCATTGGCCATTAATGCACTAAATTGGCGATATTGGATAAACGCTGCTGCCGTTGGCAATACTTCGAATTCCGCTTGAAAGCTAAATTCAGTAAAACGCTCAGCATCAATAAAAGACACAATTCCGGGTGCATAATAACCTTGAATTGATAATGCCACGCGCTCAACTGTAGGAATGGGATAGCGCACAAATCCACCAATACCTAAGGCCATTAACTGCGCATCAGGAATCGTTGCACCATAAAATTTTCCACCAATACCAATGCGCAAGCCGGGTGCTTTGCTACCTGCTTCATCAATCACGAGCAAACTCGCTTCGCCCATGTATTCCTCATCGACATTATAAAGCAAACCACCACCAAACTGGGTGCGACCAAAGCTTTGTCCGCCCACCAACAAGCCAAACTTAAATTGCGCGCTTTTCTCGCTCAAACTAATCGATGCTGTTTGTGCCTGCGCTAAGGCAGAAGAAAATAGGCCGGATAAGGCCAATAAGACAAGAACTCTTTTAACCACGTTGCGATCTCCATTTGATAACTTGATTGGCTGGGTTTTGGTTTGCGCTGGCATCAACATTCCTTTTGTGCCGGCGAATTACTCATCAGCGATAACGCCCGATTCGCCTATGATAAAACGCTTTAGTAGCTAGGTGCAAATGACTTCAAGCACAAACGCTTAAACAGTGATTTTATGCAAAAAGAAACCCGCTTTAAGCGGGTTTCGGAATAAATCAGCTTCGTCAGCGCTTATTTAATTTTAGCTTCTTTATACATCACGTGTTTGCGAACCACTGGATCATATTTTTTAACTTCCATTTTTTCTGGCATGGTACGCTTGTTTTTGGTCGTGGTGTAGAAATGACCTGTTTTAGCTGAAGATACTAAACGAATTTTCTCACGCATGGCTTATTCTCCTGATTATGCTTGTTTTTTCTTACGCGCACGCATATCAGTTAGCACTTTATCAATGCCCACTTTATCAATAATACGCATACCTTTTGAGCTAACACGTAGCTTGACCCAACGGTTTTCACTTTCTACCCAAAAACGGTGTATATGCAAATTGGGCAAAAAACGACGCTTGGTTTTATTATTCGCATGGGAGACATTATTACCCGTAATCGGGCGCTTCCCAGTCACTTCACAAACTCTCGACATGGCTTCTAAACTCCTGACTTTTTTGGCGCCACTGTCGTGGGCACTGACGAAAAGGGCGCATTTTATACCAAAACTGAAGCTTAATGTATAGTGTTTTTACGCGAAGAATCTTGTTACGATGCTTCACAAAATCTTAGGCCAATATTATAAGCTTTTGATAATTATTAAGATATAAGTAAATCGACGGAAATTTTCAATGCAGCAATTGACTAGTCAATTTCCACCAAATGCTTGGATTTGGCAAAAACCCAACCGAATACTACGCCAAAGCTGGTAAAGCTGGATTTGTTAACCACGGGACTTTCGAGAAAACCCGCTCGCTGCAACCAATCGTGGCGTACAAAACTGCCCAGCCACCAACGCCCGCGCCATATTTTTTCCCAATACGCGGTCACCCGTGTTCCGCTATAGCCTTGTTTTGCCTGATAAAGCACCCGTTTTGCCGTGACATACTGGACATCCACGCCGTAATAATAATCATGATAAGAAGTATCCGCATATTGCGGCCCAAATGCGATATTAAACTTCCAACGATTTTTTCCTCGCGACTGTGCTTTATAAAACAAAAATGGTGCGCTAATCCAACCGCGATAATTTACACCTTGCCGTCCCATGGAAATAGCCGCACGTAAGGGAAAATTTAGTGTTAGTGATTGGTGTTTTTTGTGGCGTTGCCATAAGAGCCATTCAAAACTCGGCCCCAATTCGAATACAGAATCCAGAGCTGCCATGCCATCACGCAAGCCTTCACTTTCACTTGGCACCGGAAGCCCTACCGAGACATTCACCGTAGTGCGGGTTCGTTGGGTGCTGTTGAGCCACTGCTCCGCGCCTTGTTCATTAATTTTAAATCGTTCGCCACGCACTCGAATTATAGGCAACGGAATGAAATATTGGCGACTACTTGCCGAGCCGCGATACTCGGGCCAGTGAATCCCACTAAACGCTAAACCCATTTCCCATTGGGGCAGGTTTTGCGCCAAACTATTTAATGGGCAAACTAAAACCGTAGTTAGCAGTAGTCGTTTTAGGCTAGTGAACAAACATTCGGCAATACAATAAAGGCGGAAACAGAACATAGCGCCTGAGTTGCAAGCGCTATACCTGTCAAAAAACTAGAATTGAATGTGCACAGCCAAAGCTAAAGCGCCTATATGCTGTTCCATTTGGGTGTATTCAAGCTCAAAGGTGAATTGATGATCAAATAATTCTTCATATACAAAGCCAAACCCGCCACCACCGGACAAAGTCATGTTTGAGGTAAAATCCTCATTTCCCGGATTCTTACCTGCACGTTCAGGGATTTCATAAGACACGCCCAGGCGTCCTTTGATATAAGCAATTTTCGCCACAGGAAAACGGTATGCCGCAAATGCAGAATAGGAGCGAAAGCGGTGAAATCCCTTGTCATTTGAATTATCTAATACAAATTCCCCGCCATAAAAGCCTCGATTGTATTCAAGCTCCACGGCCAAA
>JAOUJM010000245.1 GCA_029883265.1 Gammaproteobacteria bacterium | reverse complement strand
TCTTCGCCCAAGCCAATAGAATCATGGGTGTAAACAAAAATACTTTGCACTTTCATCAATGCCGCCATACGCAACGCATTACGTGCATATTCGGAGAACATTAAGAACGTACCGCCAAATGGAATAAAGCCACCGTGCAGTGAAATTCCATTCATGATCGCCGACATACCAAATTCACGTACGCCGTAGTGTAAGTAGTTACCATCACTTTCAGTGGCACTGATATCTTTGCAATCAGCCCATGTGGTCAAATTAGATGGTGATAAGTCAGCGGATCCACCAAGAATCTCCGGCAATACCGGCGCGAACGCATTAATCGCTTTTTGTGAGGCTTGACGAGTCGCAGGACTTTCCGCTTTGATATTAATTTCCTGCACATAATCAGATGCGATATCTGCCCAATTAGCCGGAAGATCACCAGCCATACGACGCTCAAATTCAGCCGCCAACTCAGGGTGATCGGATTGATAAGCCGCAAACTTCTGATTCCAATCGCTTTCGTTTTTCGCGCCTTTTTCTTTGGCGTCCCAACCTGCATATATTTCGCTTGGAATTTCAAATGGCGCATGTGACCAACCTAAATTGGCACGTGTTGCCGCAATTTCTTCATCACCTAGTGGAGCACCATGGCAGTCATGACTACCACAAAGATTCGGCGCTCCATAACCAATAACGGTTTTGCAACAAATCATGGTTGGTTTGTCGTTAACGGATTTCGCTTCACGAACAGCTGCAGCTATCGCATCGGCATTATGCCCATCAACATCACGCACCACATGCCAACCATAAGCTTCAAAACGTTTAGGCGTATCGTCAGAGAACCAACCTTCGACATGACCATCGATGGAAATACCGTTGTCATCCCAGAATGCTACTAGTTTGCCTAAGCCTAAGGTGCCGGCCAATGAGCATGCTTCGTGGGAAATACCTTCCATTAAACAACCATCACCTAAAAACACGTAGGTGTTATGGTCGACAATTTTATGTCCGTCGCGGTTGAATTGACCAGCCAGAACTTTTTCGGCGATTGCCATACCGACGGCATTAGTAATACCTTGACCTAAAGGACCGGTCGTCGTTTCCACGCCATCCGTGTAACCATATTCTGGGTGACCCGGTGTTTTAGAATGCAATTGACGGAAGTTTTTCAATTCTTCCATGGGCAGGTTATAACCCGACAAATGCAATAAGGAATAAATCAACATCGACCCATGACCATTAGATAAAACGAAACGGTCACGGTCAGCCCATTTAGGATTGTTTGGATTATGCTTTAGGAAGTCATTCCATAATACTTCAGCAATATCGGCCATGCCCATTGGTGCACCGGGATGTCCCGACTTTGCTTTTTGTACTGCATCCATGCTTAACGCACGAATTGCATTCGCTAGTTCTTTACGCGATGACATCTTACTCTACCCTCATTGTTTTAAAAAGAAACCTTTGCTTTTCAAGAAGTTGACTGCATTACTCGCACAAATCAAATGAACATCGAAGCCTTAACCCACTTTATCTCAAAGTGTGGCTGATCCGGTTGCGCTTAGTTTTCAGAATACCCGCTAATTATAGTGGTGGGTTAGGCCCCAACTAACTGGCCTAAGCGGTCAACATTCTATGCCGAAAAAACGAGTATTTTCGCTGATCTGTAGCTTATGAGCAACTATTAATATTGGAAGCACACCCAGCAATACCCCAAATAAATCCAATAATCACATTTAATTCAACTAGATAGCTTGGTATAAGCGGCAATCAAGTAGGATACTAAATATTCAATCTGAAGTATAACTCGGTGGCATTTTAAAAGATCGAAAAATGTGCTTTCATTCCTCGCAGGTCATTCAAGGAATACTACGGCCAAAACATATTCTTATTATATTGCTATCCCATACCTATTCGTCATCAATTGCCAATGGACGCCATATCCTTGGAAGCGTTCGTAGCCTAAAAACAACAATGAAAAGTTCTATTAATAAACCCACACACGGCCTGACGATCTTTCTGAAAAACTCATTTTGTTTCGTCATTGACACCAAATACGAGCTTATTAAAATCACCGCAACAACTTTAGTAATCATGCCAATCCGTTTCTTCAAATGATTATCGAATCATGCATCTCCAATGCTTAACTTTTTAAAATAACAAATTTAACTCATCAAAAATTATCTTTTTTTTTAAAAACTCCCGTTTTCAAGCTTGAAAAGATTTCGTTATAGAAATTACATGATCGAATTTTAAATCTGAATTCCTAGCATAAGAACCCAGTCCAGCAATCGACAACAGCACTGGCTTGACGAACAGCTAGTACAAAAATAACAACTGAATTTTCACTTAACAAACCTCTTTGCAATTAGAAATACTTTACTTTTTTCATAATGCACATTCGCACGGCAAACGTTCGCTACAAAAGACGATTTAAATTTTGAATCACTGCTTGAAATTCTTTTTTCAAATCTGACATTATTAATTGCATATGCTGCCAATCCTCAAGTGTTGCATTTGATTCTAGTTGCTGCGCTAAATTCGCTAATTTTCGAGCGCTCATCGCAGCACTGCTGCCTTTTAGAGTATGCGCATTCGATACAAGTTTTGCAATATCGCATTCATTTATGGCTACTTCCGTTTCATTAATTAACATATGCGTGTTTTCGACAAATTTGTCGCGCAACATATAAATGCGGTCACCCATTTTTTTGCGTAACTCTATAAACTCCGCTAACACCAAGCCACTATCTATATTATCCGACATCTAGCTGATCTCCACTTGACTCTCCATCAGGCAAGAAATGTTTTAACATTTGAATAAATCCGCTTTCAGTGACCGGCTTGGGTAGATGATCATTCATGCCAGCGGCCAAACTCCGCTCTCGATCCTGCTGCATCGCATTCGCTGTCAACGCGATTATCGGCACAGGCGTCTTATTCAGCGACTGCTCAAGCTTGCGAATTTCTTTACTCGCCTCATACCCATCCATAATCGGCATTTGGCAATCCATAAAAACCATATCAAACGATTGCTGACGATACATCGCTACGGCTTGCTGTCCGTTCTCTGCTATCTCAATTTGCAAACCCAAACCCGAAAGTATTTCACCCGCGACCATTTGGTTGACTATATTATCCTCAACCAATAACACCTTACCTTGAAACTGAGACGTATCGACGTGATGCACTGTATTGGGTTGAGCGGAGTCCAATGAATTATTTCGAAAATAGTTCCCAATACTATCGATAAAAAATTGCTGACGAATCGGCTTCGTTAACGATAACACGATTCCACTTGATTGTTTATCATATGCAATTTGACCTAATGAACTCACCAATACAATGGGTACATTGTGATACATGGTGTGTGCGTGAATTCTTGCGGCTAACTGCACCCCATCCATGCCCGGCATTTGCATATCAACAATAAAAACATCAAATGTTGCCTTGAGTTTTTCATTGGCGCTCAATAGCTTTAACGTGTCATTTGGATTCTCCATAGACATAACTTCCATACCCACAGCCTCAAGATAGGCTTGCATAATCGTTCGATTGGTTTCATTGTCATCCACTATAAGTGCGCGCTTACCCGTAAACGATACGGGCGGAGCTTCAGGTTTTCGCTTAGACTGTTTTAATTTAATTCGTAGCTTAAAGGTAGAACCGTTACCTTCTTGGCTCTCCACCTCAATGGAACCCTGCATCATTTGCGCAATAGTCTGTGATATCGCCAATCCAAGACCCGTGCCTCCAAATCGACGACTAGTGGAACCATCAGCTTGACTAAACGACTTGAACAATCGCGCTATTTGAGCTTCTGATATTCCAATACCCGTGTCTTTGACATCAATTTCCATACAATCATATCCCGCCTCAGCCGCATCTACACTAACAGAAACTGCGACTTCACCTTGATCGGTAAATTTGATTGCATTACTAGCGAGATTCACTAAAATTTGCGCCAACCGTGTGGGGTCACCGTACACATAATTAGGCACTCCATCCGCAATATAGCAGGCCAATTCAAGACTTTTTTCCCGTGCTTGACCGCTCACCAATTCAACCACATCTTCAACCGTTTGGCGTATATTAAACTCGATTTCTTCAAGACTTAACTTACCCGCTTCAATTTTTGAAAAGTCTAAAATGTCGTTTAACACATTGAGCAACAAATCGGCAGAACCAATCGCCGTATTTACATATTTTTGTTGATTGGCATCGAGACTGGATTTACGCAACAACTGCAACATTCCCAGCACACCATTCATGGGCGTACGGATTTCATGAGACATATTGGCTAAGAATTCACTTTTAGCTAAGCTAGCGTTTTCGGCGGCTTGCTTGGCATCTAATAACTCCTGCTCAATTTGTTTGCGCACAGTAATGTCGCGCATTAATCCAACAAAAACAAGTTCTCCATCAACATCTATGGGACGAATTGCAACTTCAATGGGAATTGCGCCTCCCGATCGATTACGTAAAATCAATTCTCGTTTATTCTGCAATACGATTGAGTTACGTTTACCCGATTGCACAAAGTTCGAAATATAATCATTATGCATTTCACTTATATCATCAAACATAAACTGATTAATGTTGCGACCAATACTTTCTTCTCTGCTCATACCGGTCATTTTTTCAAATGAAATATTGACCGCCTCGATTTCGCCCTTATCATTCGTACTAACAATCGCATCCGCCACGTTATCCAAAATGGCTTGAGTATAGACTTCACTCTCATACAGTGTATGAGCCATATCTTTGCTTACGCTCAAAGCAGTCTGCAAACTGTCGTATTGATCACGTATTTTGTGAGACATCCGATTAAATGTTCTTATCGTCTCAGCAATTTCATCCGTACCTTTTACCGTAATCTCATAGCCGATCTCGCCACCTTCAATCGCTTCGGCACCTTGGCGCAAACTGGCTAGCTGGCGTGTTAAGTAGAGCCCAAGAAAATAGGAAAACAAGGCCGACAAACTAATCCCAACAACACCAATCCAGGGAGCCTTTGCTTTGGCTTCATCGATAAACTTATGTATCGAAGCCGTTGACACTCCTAATTCAATACGACCGAGATCAAACCCGGATTCCGTGATCGGAACGGACAAATTAAAAATTGAATCTTCTGTTTCATTCACATTTTCATCATCAAGAAACGGCATTGCTAAAAGTCTTACATCGCCCCCCGATACCAATAAACTCTCCGTGTTATAGACTCTGATATACTGAGTGTCACTAGTCGCCAATAATTCACGAACAAATTGATCCAGCGTCGCCAAGTCATACGATGCCACTGCATCCTTAGCAGTTGCGGCGAATACTCGCGCAATACTATTTGTATTTTTTATTAATTCTTTTTCGTGGGATCGATGTAGCCATTCAATACCAAATGTAATAAGAATTATCACCAAAATCGCTTCGATTATAGCAACACCCAAAATCGTTTTTAATCGAAAGGACACCTAGCAACCCCAGGCCTATCTCAGTTCACATTAAGTTTCAATTGGCGAATATCATTCCATTGCTTATCTTCAGCCTTTTCAATTCCCTGAATACCTAAACGCTGCAACAATAATTCACCTTGTTCATTCGAATCCAAACCAAGCAGAATGGTCTGCACTTGCTTGATAATTTGTTCCGGCACACGAGGATGTACCGCAAATGCATGTGGAGTATATGCTTGGGTTGTGTACAGGATACGAAGATTCGCGCGCAACTCTGATGGTGCCGCCTTAAATGTCCGCACCACGCCACCACCGGCAGCAAAATGACCTGCGGCAACATTGCGGTAAACCGAGTCGTGTGAAGACACATATTGAGAACTGAACTCAACATTATTCGAAACCAAAGCGCTACGCGTTAACATACTCGCAGCGAAAGCTAAAGGTGAGGGAAATGCCAATTTTTGCCGATTTAGATCAGCAAGATTTTGGTAAGGACTATCTTTTTTTACCACAATTATGCCACGAATTTTTTTGTTCTTCGCTTTAGCAAATGCTTGATAACCACTTTTTTGGTGAAATATTATATAATGATAAGGGTTCATATAAGCGAAGTCATACTCACCTTTTTCTAGACCTTGCTCAAACACCGGAATATTTTTTCCCGTTCGAAATTTGAACTCATGATTACTTTGTGTAGATAAATACTGTAGCAAAGGCCCCCAATTCTTGACCAAAACACTGGCAGCTTGTTGTGGCACAATTGCAAATGTATATTGCTCGGATTGAGCCAGACTAACGCTCGACCCCATTAGTAATAAACAAACGAATATTCGTTCGAAAATTGTTTGAAAAAACACAGCTTCCTCCCTGTTATGACTACTTGTAATCCTCATGCAAACAAATGCTATTGAGCATGATTGAGCCTTATAACGATATTATCGATTACTAGTCATTTTGCTTTAAAAAATATCAACTTTACTTGGTTTAACGCTCCAGAATTTAATCGAAATAAAAAAAGAAACTATTTAAGTTGGCTAACAGACCTGACGATTTAGGCAGTTATGCTAGACCGATTACCCATAGAAGAAGACCCTCAAACACTGCAGAATTTCAGTGCATCTTTTGCTGACGTGCTCTCATCAATAGAGCGCCATATTATTTCACTCGAAAGCGATACTGCTAACGAAGCCATACTTAACGATTTATTTACCGATGTTGCTCGACTATTTCAGGAAGTTACTAGTATTAATATTCCACCATTAGTCGAACCTGTCGAAGTGATTAAAGACGCCATTAAACTAATCAGTGAAAAACAATTACATTGC
>JAOUJM010000244.1 GCA_029883265.1 Gammaproteobacteria bacterium | reverse complement strand
AAAAATTCTATCAATTCGTGAGGATTTTCCCATTATTTTATGTACTGGCTATAGTGAAGTCGCTAACGAAAATAAAGCTTCTGCGAGTGGAATCAAAGGATTTCTGGCTAAGCCGATTGATCATTCTAAGATGCTTAATTTGATTCACGAATTGCTCGCAGAAAACCAATTAGGTTAAAAGCGGTGATGGAGAGAGGGACATGACGACAGATGTTTTGCTAATTGAAGACGATTCCGATCAAGTAGAGCTAATAAAGCTAATATTCGACGCGCAAGACTCATATCGTTTAAGTGTCGCTTCTTCGATTGCTGAAGCAAATTTATTCCTTAAAACTAGACAACCAGACTTGGTGCTTTGTGATTTTTTATTGCCTGATGGCGAAGGTTTAGCGTTCATAACAGATTTGAAAGGCAAAGCAAAATTCCCGTTAGTCTTAATGACTGCATTTGGTGATGAACAAATGGCAGTTGAAGCCATTAAGGCCGGTGCACTGGCCTATGTGACCAAATCAAAAGAAGCAATTGTTAATTTGCCACAAACCGTCGACAAGGTAATTCTAGAATGGCGATCACTTCAACGTATAAAGGAAGCAGAGCAAGCATTAATAGAAAGTGAAAAAAAATATCGGAGTCTATTTGATGATGCACAAGATCTGATTTTTATACTAGATAGCGACTTTTTGCTTATTGATACCAATCAGTTTTTTAATTCAACACTGGCGCTTGCTCGAGAGGAAGCGATAGGAAAATCATTTCTAACTTTTCTGCCTAATGATAAAAAGAAAGCTGCGACAACTATGTTAAACGCAATCTTGCATAAAGGTGAAATTATTACACGATTTGAAACAAGTGTTAGAAGAAAAGATGGTGCATTATTAGAGCTTGAGCTAAATGCAACACCTTACCTTGAATCAAAAGAAGTGGTCGCTATTCGCATCATTGCGCGCGATTTTACTGAGCGTTATCAGCAGCAAAAAGAAAAACAATGGCTAGAGCAGCAGTTACAGCAATCACAGAAAATGCAGGCAATAGGACAATTGACGGGAGGTATTGCGCATGATTTTAACAATATTCTGGCTAGTATTGTTGGATATGTTAATCTTGCAATAGAGCGCTATCAGGATACCGTTGAAGAAAAACTTTTACATTATTTGCACGAAATTGCACATGCAGGTGAGCGCGGTACTGAGCTCGTGCAGCAAATGCTTGCATTTAGTCGAGAAGGTAAATCACAGTCACAGGCAAATGAAATCAAATTCTTGTTGGATAAGGTATTGGGGATGTTGCACCCCGTCATGCCTTCAAGTATCGATACTCAACTCAATATTGCTAGCGAATTACCTTTAGTTAATGCAGACCCAGTACAGTTTCATCAGGTGTTAATGAATCTTTGCATAAATGCACGCGATGCGATGAATGGTCAGGGCAAGCTGTTCATCAGTGTTGATAAGCGCAATTTGACTGAGGGGTTTTGCACATCATGTCATAAACCAATTCATGGTCAGTTTATTGAGATCGCCGTTCGTGATACGGGTACTGGAATTCCGATGGATGTCGTCGATAGAATTTTTCAGCCATTCTTCACCACCAAAGAAGTGGGGCGCGGTACTGGAATGGGTCTGGCGATGGTTCACGGGATTTTACATGATCATGGTGGACATGTCATGGTTGAAACAAAAGCCAATCAGGGTACCTGTTTTAGACTTTTTTTCCCTGCTTCTTTTGCTGAAACCGAAAATAAGAGTAAGGTAAAGCAAGCAAAAATTATGATTGTTGATGATGAAGCATCTGTATTAAGATTTTTGAAAAATCTTTTTGTGGTGCAACAGTTTGAAGTATTTGCATTTGAAAATCCAAAGGATGCGTTAGTTTTTTTTGAACAACAACCAACGAATTTTGACTTAATAATCACAGATCAGCGAATGCCAGATATGCAAGGGCATGAGTTTGCACGACATATTCATGCGCTATGTCCATCGTTGCCTATTATTATGTGCTCGGGTTTTCAACCTTATGCACCTGAGGATAGACAAGAAGACAATGTTATTCGGCGGTTTTTACCCAAGCCAATTGATAGTTTGAAATTAATTGAAGAAGTAAATTTTTTAGTGGCTTCAAATTCCAGCTAAAAACGATTTTTAATAGTTGAAAAAACACAAGAGATTGCTGGTTTATGCCGCTAAACGATTAAAACGATTATTTCGATCGTTACGAATATTTAGATTGACTCGAAAAAAATGCGCGCGTAATGTAATTGTCAGTTGGCAAACATTAGGGCTTGTTCGCTAATGTCGCCTAAATTGGTTGGCACTTAGAATTAGGATGTTGAGTGTCGGTGATTAGTTGTCATAAGGAAATGAAAATGAATAGTTTAAACACATCACCTTGCTATGAAGACGCATCTTACTCGCTTTCAAAAAAAAATAAACTTGCAAGTCAAAATACTGTCGCAGATTTATTTGTTCATTACTTGGAGCAATTGCAGGTCGACTATGTATTTGGTGTTCCTGGTGGGGCAATTGAGCCATTATATAACGCTTTGGCACGTGCGGAAATTCGCAAAACAATTTCTACTGTAATCGCTAGGCATGAAACTGGAGCGGCTTTCATGGCTCAAGGTTATGCAAATGAATCGGCAAAACTTGGTGTGTGTTGCGCGACGACCGGACCGGGTGCAACCAATATTTTGACAGGTGTCGCCTCTGCGTATCAGGATGAAGTGCCCATGTTGGTCATCACGGGACAAACCGCTATTGCGAATTATGCAAAACCATCTTTGCAAAATTCATCGTCGAATGGTGTTGATACAATAGCAATTTTTAAAAGTTGCACTCGTTACAATGCATTGATATCCAGTGTTGAGCAATTTGAGCAGGAGTTGGTTAATGCAATTGGCATTGCTTATGGTCCGGTGAAAGGTCCTGTTCATTTAAGTATTCCAGTAGACATATTTCGACAGGTACTGCCCCACACACAACCGCGCTTTAAACTTGAGCCGTTGATGCGGCAACCATCTACCATCGATTTACCAGCTTTTGAAGATTTAAAATTACATTTAGAGAGCGCACGTAAAATCGTATTGCTAATCGGCGAACAGTGCCAATCAGCCATTGCTGAGATTGTTCAGTTTTGTGAAATACGTAATATTGCGTTTGTTACAAGTCTAGGTGCGAAGGGACTAATCAATCCTCATCATGAGTTGTATTTTGGCGTTTTTGGTTTTGCTGGTCATGATAGTGCGCGGCAATTATTAGCGCAGTCTGATGTCGATTGTGTGTTAGCGGTTGGTACTGCGCTTAGTGAATGGGATACACTGGGCTGGGATAAACAGGCTATCATGAATTCACGATTAGTGCATATTGATCCGGTCGCAATGCACCATGTTAACTCGCCTATGGCCAGTCTGCATGTGTGTTGTGACATAAAAGCTGTCTTTAATCACTTGATTGAATACTTTTCCTCAGTGAATAAAAGCTCAACGCAGGCAATAACCAGTTCCGCGGTGAAAGCTTCATTAAAACTCTGGAATGATAAACGACCGCGATATGTTAATCGTAAAGTGGGCAAACAAATAAGCCATAAAAATAGTCTAATACTGCCGTCAGAATTAATGAATTCGCTGGCGCAATTTTTTCCAAGTGGTGCCCGTTTTTTTGCTGATGCAGGTAATAGTACCGCATGGGCCGTACATGATTTGCATTATCGGTATGAAGTAGATGGCACACATTTGCCTCAAAAATGGTTTCACACGAGTACTCGTTTTGCATCCATGGGGTGGGCGCTGGGCCAATCAATTGGTGCGAGTTTTGCGAATCGTCAACGTCACACAATTTGTATTACGGGTGATGGTAGTTGGTTGATGAATGGTCAAGAACTAACGGTCGCAGTGCAGGAACATTTAGCCATCGTATTTGTTGTGATGAATGATGGCGCCTATGGAATGGTTAAACACGGACAGCGCCTGGCTAAGGCGGAGCCCATTGGTTTTGAGTTACCAGCTGTAAATTTTGTTAGTTTAGCCAAAGCAATGGGAGCGCGTGCATTTAGAATTTCGCATCTGCGCGATCTTTATTTTCGTCAGCGCGATATTTTATCAAAAAGCAATGGCCCTGTGGTGCTCGATGTTCAAATTGATCCTGAGGCGGTTCCACCGATGGCTGCACGAGTTGAAGTGCTCGGAGGTGAACGATGAGTACAGAGCCCGCTACTGAAAAAGTGACAACAAAGATTTGGCAAGAAACAGCATCCGCAGACAATCCATTCGTTGCGTCTAATTGTTATTGCTATGGTTATAATGTTTACGATGATGTTTTGTTGCAGGCCAATTGGATTGAATATTTGTATTTGCTTTTTATAGGTGAGCAAGCAGACCGTCAACAAACAATAGTTCTGCAACAACTAGCCATTGCTTTGGCTAACCCTGGCCCAAGGGATGCTTCTGTGCGTGCCGCCATGAATGCAGGCGTGGGTGGCTCTACCACAGCGTCATGTCTAATTGCGGCTATTGCTGTGAATGCTGGCCAGTTTGGAGGAGGCCGTGAGGTATATTCTTTAGTCGAATGTATTCAAGCCATGGATATGGATTTATCACAATGGCTGGCATATGCGCGTAAAGAACGAATAGCAGATATTGACTGTTTATGGCCCGAAACTAATCATTTGGCTGGTTTCAACCCTTACCAAAAAACCTGCTCAGAAATTTGGTTGAAGTTATTAACACATGTTGCAAGCGATACAAATATGCCTTTTTGTGCATGGCTTGTGACTCACTATGCCGCATTTGAAAACATAACAAAATGTGCAATGGCAAAGAGTTTTGTATGTGCAGCTATTTTTAAAGACCTGGGATTTAATTCAGAGCAAGCAGAAGCACTATACCTTTTGTTGTCATTGCCAGGTGCTGTGGTACATGCGCTTGAACAGAAAGTCAGTGGTTGGCGTCACTATCCATTTTTTGCCAATGGATTGGATTTAGCGCAATCGACACTAAACGCGGTAAGCAGTGAACCAGTGGAGGTGTGTTTATGAACAGTCACTATGAATTACTCGAAGCGTGTGAAAACTCGCTGGAAACAAAAATGGGTAAATGGTTTGCTGGTGACAAAGTCATTTTTAGAGGAAAGAATTTACACCAAGAATTAGGTGATAAAACTTGGTTTGAATTATTTTTATTTAGTGTGACTGGACGGGTATATAGTGAGACACAAGTACGTTTATTGAATGCGATTTGGGTATGTACGAGCTATCCTGACCCGAGGCTATGGAATAATCGTATTACCGCATTGGCCGCGACGACGCGATCAACACCGCCTTTGGCAATTGCAGCGTCATTGGCTGCGTCTGAAGCTACAATCTATGGCCACGGGCCGAATGTGCGTAGTTTGCACTTTTTATTGAATGCGAAAAGACAACTGACTAAAGGGCAAAATATTCAGATGCTAATTAAATCTGAGTTTAAACAACATCGAGCCATCTATGGTTTCGGTCGTCCTTTACATGGAAGTGATGAACGTGTGCCATATTTAATGCAAAAACTTCAACAGAGCAAAGCACTTGATGGTAGTTATGTTCAATTAGCCTTAGAAGTTGAGCGTGAGCTAAAAACAGGTCGTTGGCGTTTACAGCTAAATGCAGCAGGGCTTGCAGCAGCAATTGTAGCAGATATGGGTTTTAGTGTGCGGGAGTATCATTTGTTTATGATCCCTTCGTTTCTTGCTGGTATGCCACCTTGTTTTATTGAGGCAGAGGAAAAACCCGAAGGTAGTTTTTTCCCTTTCCGTGTTGATCGCATTAATTACAAGGGTCCCGAGAAACGAACATGGAAGAGTTAAATTAGGTGAGCCAGGATGAAAAAAATAAGTGTGTTAGGTAATGCAACTTTTATTGCTTTGATTGTTTCTCCGCTATTGTGTGTAGCTCAAGAGGAAGAGTTCGGTTTAGGATTTGGCGGTGAAGAATTTATATCTATCGCCAGCGGATATGAGCAGCGTACGATTGACGTTCCCGCAGTGACTACAGTTATAACGGAGGCAGACATTAAAGCGATGCATGCCAAAAGTGTTGGTGAGGTATTAGAAACTGTGCCTGGTTTGCATGTCAGCGTTGATTCCGGCGGTTATCAGCAATTATTGCTAATGCGTGGCATTCATTCCAATTACAATCCACATATGTTGATGCTGTTAAATGGTACTCCTCTGACAAATATTTTTACTGGTAACCGGGGACAAATTGCTGATGATTTACAAATTCACAATATTCAGCGGATAGAAATTATTCGTGGGCCTGGTTCAGCATTATATGGTGCCGATGCATATGCAGGTGTCATAAATATTATCACAGATGCTCCCGATGGTAAAAAGCAAACCATTGTGGGTGCTGGAGCAGGGTCGTTTAATACCCAGTCAATGTGGCTGACTAGTAAAAATCAATGGGGTCGTTTGCGTTATTCTAGTTCAATTCAATATGAACAAAGTGATGGTTGTGATTGTATTGTTGATTCTGATTTTCAAACGATTCTCGATGGACTTACCGGTACTTCTGCATCACAAGCACCTGGGCCAATTAATGCTAGCTACAAAAGATTGGATGTTCATGCTGACCTTAGTCAAGGCGGCTGGCGTCTTCAAGGATTCTATTTTGTACGTCGTGATATCGGAAATGGAGCGGGCGCAGCTGGCTCCTTAGATCCTGGTGGATCCGGACAAGGTGACCGTTTGTTGATCAAACTTCAGTATAAAGCCGATATTGTTAGACAATTAAAAGTAAA
>JAOUJM010000243.1 GCA_029883265.1 Gammaproteobacteria bacterium | reverse complement strand
ATAGGTATTCGAACTAGCACCTCCCACCAGCAATTCGACTTTGACTTGCACATCATTTCCCGAGGTGTCCTTAGTATCTTGTGCTAGCAAGCGTGCATACACACCACTAGTTTTAATATGATCACTGCCCACGGATTCACAGCCAGTTACCAACGCGATAAAAACCAATAAACCAATTATTCGAACCATAGCTAGCACCTCTTTTTATGTCCCATACCAATGGCAAGCATCGTGCCGTACATCAAAATCCTAACCTATTCCCCAAGATCTAAGTATAGAACATTGGCCATTTTAATCAGCTATTTATTGTTGTAGATTCTTTATTTTATCAATAAAATTCGCCAGTTTTAAATATGCAACCTTCACCTCATTTATAAAACACCCTGTTTGTTTGAAAGTGTCACCCGAATTGCCCGCTATCGAATAGCAATGAATGCTCGGATTTGTTTTGGCAAATTGCTTTGATAAGATAGGCGCAACTCCCATTCTTCGACTTATACCCGATTAATGCAAATGCAAAACAGATTCAAACAATTTCATACTATCATCAGCACTGATTTAATCTTGACGACTCACTTGTTTCCGATCCGTGGTTTAATGTTTGTAAAATTCAATAGAATCATGCAACGGGATTTTTAACAGAATTTTCTGATACATTGGTCACTTTCTAAATTGGATTTCGTTTTAGTCTTTACTGTAGGTTTTAGACGATTGTCTAATTAATGGACTCAATATTTGCCCTTATTTAAAAGAAGAAAAATAAGTCATTTGAAATGTTTTTGGATTCTTACCATACCAGCGATTGAACGCACGATTAAAAGTGCTCGCCTCAGAGAAGCCTAATAAGAAAGCCACTTCATTGATGGAATAGTTTTTTGTTTTTAGGTAATCTGCTGCCATTTTTTTTCTTATTTGCTCTAGCAGTTCCTGGAATGTTGTGTCCTCTTCCTTCAGTCGACGATAAAGCGTCTGGCGACTGATGTTTAATTCCGTCGCCACTCTATTTACATCTACTAGTCCACAAGGAAGACCTTTCACTATTTTCTCCCGGACCAGCATACTGAAAGATTTCTGTGGACTAAGTCTTTCAACCAGTTCATCAGCATGTTTGATCAGAATTTCTCCAACATAGGGTTGTGCTCGGGGGGATGTTTGTTTCAAAATATCAATCGGAAATACTATTCGGTTTTCTTCTTGCTCAAAATACAAATTTTTCCCAAAATACTTTTGATATACATTCAAATAATCAGGTGCTGCATATTGAAAATGTACTTCCAACACAGAGAACTCACTCCAACCAAGTATTTTCAAAATACTAATAGTATTGGCAAACGCAAGCTCTATAGATTGCATAGTAAAATGCTCAGGATCATCCCTGGCATAAATAAATTCAGCATTGCAAGTTCCTTCGCGTAATTCTAAGTGGATACTATCACTGAGTAGATTTGAGTAACGAATTGCTTGGCGAAACCCTACGCCTATGGTTGGGCTATGAGCTGCAATATAGCCCATAATTCCACTTTGGCTTCCGTCTACTGAACATAGCTGCCCTATTTCCAAAGCGATTGCAGAGTTTTTTGTTAATTCTGGAGCCGCTTGTTCTAACTTAACCAAATATCGGATTGAAATGCGTTCATCTGGATTATTCAAATCTTGCAATTGAAGTCCAGTTGTCGTCTCCACATCGGCTTGATCTGCACCTGCCTGGATTAGCAGGTCAGCTAAATTTCGAAAAGCTGCAACACAAACTGTGGCTGTCGACATAATCAATTTCTTTTGCCTATGGTACCAAATGCCAATTTAATGGATTCATATGTCATTGTTTCTCTTAACTCAACATTCTAAAGTATGAATAATCAGGACTAGCATAAAACATCTATTGCATATTAGACAAGCTCACTCTGTGTCATCAAGTGGATATAAAAATGTGTATTATTAAATTTCTCACAAACTTAACAACTAAAAACAAAATAATTTGGCTAATCATTGGATTCAGCATTATGATGCTAGGTGGTTTGACTACCGAGTCGGCGTTTTCAAAAGTCAATTACCCTGGATCTGACTTTGGTGGTGTGCCGTTAACTTTTGATCTGCAACTGAAACAAGAAAATCTAAGCATTCTAGAGCGCCAAGGCACACTGGATTTATTTGTCACAGTACAATACTTAGATGTTGGCATTATTATTGGTACGCTTCTATTTTTCACTTTCCTCACCTTGCTCATTATAAAACCTTTTGAACAAAAAAGTGTATTTCACAAAACAGGAATCGTTGCAATTGCTAGTTTCTTGATTGCACCAACAATGGATGCTTTAGAAAATATTTCAATGTTAATTCTTATTGCTTTTAGAGACCAAAAAGATTTACTGTGGTTAAGTTTTTTGAACTCTGGGTTCACACTTGGGAAAATGACATTTTTTTATATCGGATGGATATTAGCAGGAATCATTATTTTTAGCTTGCTATATAGGTTGTGCCGAAGAATCATTGACAAACAAAATGAACCTCCGCCCTTTTAACGGACACATTTAATCAGACATTCTACAAGATGAGCAATCAATTATGGCATCAACAGACCTTACGCTAAAGGAGCTTTGACACGATTCCACACATAAATTATTCTATGCTGCGCATTGCACTATCGTCATGTAGTATTTTTCGCTGACGTATGCAAAATTTTTCTGTTGCTACCTAGCCCCAAAAGAGCGAAAAGATCGCAGTTCTTGTATTTAAATTGATAAATCTAACTTTTAGTCCAACGCATACCTTGGGGCAGAATTGGCCAACAAGCCACACCCTCATCATGTAAAGCACAAACAGTGTCTTTATGAATTTTTAATTGATGTGGATTAATCAAGTGGTCGTAGCGAAATCCATTAGGATAATATTTACCCCAACAAACAACATCTCCATCATCTAAGGCACAGATGTGATTTGTACCGATCGCCACATCTGACGGATTTATAAATTCAGGTGGTGTAAGTTGAACTACTTCGCTGTCTCCCCAACAATTAATCTGTGCATTCGATATTGCACATAAAATCGAATTATAATCAAATGCAATATCAGACGCGGATATGTCGAGTGGCATACCTGAAATCTCTTTACTACAAAGCACTTTGCCATTACTAATTGCACAACTAGATCTACTGGCAGACTTTAGTACCGTGACATTCTCTAATGCACTTAGGAACTCCGCGTCGTCGCGTGGATTGCCCCAACATACTACAGAACCATTATCGATTAGACAAGCCGATTCAAAATTGACATTCAGTTGACTGGGATTATTAACTACCGGCATGTTGAGCAAAACCAATTCCCTACTTGGGTTTTCAATGAGCTTCCAACATTTCAAGCCATCATCATCAAGCACACAAGAAGTTCTATAACCGTGAGCTAACTCGCGCGGGTTAAATAGGTTGTCTGGAAGATAACGTTCAAAGTAAAAATCATTACTACATTTAATTTTGTGATGACCATCAATCACACAACTTCGATAATCATCAACATCGAGAAAAACTCCGGACTCTACAGTAGGCGGTAATTCTAGTTTGTCAATATACGTATCACCCCAACAAACGATCCCTAAACCATCTAAGGCGCAGTTATTCGAGGCAAATTGAACTGGATTTTGCAAGCCGGAAGGCGCGGCTGCTATAACATTCGCTTTATAACATGTAAATTTATTATCGATAAGCGTGCAGTAACCGCTTCCTATTGCAACTATAGACATCGTCGGAGTTAGCGACGGATCAAAATAGTTGTAATCTATACGAGTTGAATTCTTGCTCCAACAATAGATATCTGTCATATCTTCAAGCAAAACAATTGCGCAAACCCAGCTATTTGCGGTGCTAACAAACGTTACCTTCCCATCAAACTGTGGCACTTTTTCTATAACTGTACTATCACTTTGCCAACACTTTATTTGCTGGCGATCAAGTACACAATTGTGTGATCCTGCCACACTGAGTTGTTCTGGATAATCCAATGGGGGTACTTTTGCTAGATGATTTTGCCCCCAACAAATCACCTTACCAATTTCTAATGCGCAGGAGTGCTGATCGCCCACTTTAACTTGAATTGGATTTTTTAATGAGGGGACATCCGTCTGGCCAGAAGAATTATCGCCCCAACAACTTACACCGTCCTGGTGTAAAACACACGCATGATTAGGACCGACACTAACCTGAACAGGTTGTTTCAATTTCTGTTGTGGCTCGCCAAAGAACTTTCCCCAGCAAACCAGTTCTTGCTGGTGAATTCCGCAACCACTGCCCCCATATTCACTGACTAATTCGTGAGGATAAGTAAAAACCTCGGTTTCTTTTGCTCCCGATCCACAGCC
Organism: Gammaproteobacteria bacterium; assembly: GCA_029883265.1. Classification (GTDB taxonomy): domain Bacteria; phylum Pseudomonadota; class Gammaproteobacteria; order S012-40; family S012-40; genus JAOUJM01. Next base: position 2,424 of record JAOUJM010000243.1, on the reverse strand, counting down.
CAATAGGACAAACAAGGTGACTGCCGAAATTAGAAATTGCAAGCACTTAGACATTTAATTTTTCTCTGATCAGAATACTCAAGGCGTCACTTCATGGCGTAAGCATAGTACTTGAAGAAGATGAAGTGCCCTTAGTTTGTTGTAAAAGATGTCCCTCAATTGTTAAAAATGACGAACCCAACTTTCAAGTTTAAATACTATTATCACATATATTATAATGTTATAATAGATCGAATTATAAACAAAACAGAAACAATAAACGGATTATGTCATGCCCCGTCTTTTTTGCATTAACCTTTTGATTTTGATAGTTTCCTTACCTGTTCATGCAACACAGGATTACTCTCAGTTTCGCTATAACGCGCTAGTTGCAGGTCATCAGGGTACACTACCAACTGAGGCCCAATACATTAAGAGCGGCGAAGTCTCAGAGGCAGCCTATTTTTATGAGCTTCCACGATACAACAAAAAGCACCGCATAATCATCAACAGCTTAGTAAGAAAGAAACAAGTTTTTTTCCCAAATATTTTATTACTTTCCGAACAATTTAAAGTAATAGATGAGGTGAATTTAAAGCCACAAATTTCGAGTACGCCGATACATGGATTCTCTATTCGTTACGAAATCGACCTTAAACCCGAACATCGCTATATGATTTTGCAAGCTGAGCAAGAATATATAGGAAAAAATATTCGACACACTTTCGAAATGACCCGCATGTATCCTTTGATACCGTACTATATGAACTTGCTGCTGCCTGCAAAAACTCATGTACTTAACGCAAAGATTGCTGAAACTGGCCAATTCGTTTTCTTTTTACCCCATGAAAAAAACTATGCCCCTGCCATAAAACCGCACACACCATCGTTTGGGATATACATGGGTATAGGTCAACAGGAACTCTTTACGAGCGACGAAAATTTGGTTTATTACGCAGGTGACTCTGTTAGCGCCCAGCTAGGTTACAGAAACCGACTATTCAATCTCACCGATTGGAGTTATCGAGCCGATTTAGGTTACAAATTTTTAAACTCAGATGTAGACGTTAAAGCTATAAATGCACAAGCCTATCTGATTTACGAACTTTTTGGCTTCGCAGGTATTGGTGTTGAAGTCGGTGCCGGCTTCAATGCAGACTTTAATCATCACGTCACCGATGTGAACGATGAAAATCTCATTATCTATTATTATGAGGAAACCACACCACGCAAATTTCAATTTAAAAATTCAATTGGACCTGCCGTGTTCCTTGGTTTTCAATATGAAGGGGCATTGGAAATGAAGTTTCACTATGTCAAAATGAATTACAAAACAAACAATGGATTAAGCTACGATGGCTCGCATATGGGCCTTTCTGTAAACATTCATTTTGGAATTTAATGGTTTCGAGCAAAATCTGCAAAATGGAATCAAAGATGAATTATTTTCCGTATGCCTCTAACAAGCTCACCACGCTTGTAACATATTACTCATCTTCGTGTTGTTTAACATTTCCCAGCTAAAGTGATGCAGATTCTGACCTGCCATCCAAGTTGGACAAAAACTCCTGGTTTGTTTGCTCTTACAAGCCAGGAGTTGAACTCTCTAGAGCTAGAGTGCAGCAGAAATTAAATTAGAAACGGTAATCCAGCGAAACCGCCCAGCTTATTGATTCACCAAGCACTGTTTGTGGCTCCTCATTACTGCCAAGAGAACCACCATCAACATAAGCATAAGTGTGTACTGTTGCGGTCGCCGATCGAGTTAATCCAATTTGTGTTGGAATGCTGAGTCCCGCAGGTGCATCAAATAAGCGCGCCAAATCATAGTAGGTATGTATGCCAAACGTGGAGCTTGCAGTGGTAGTGTATGTGATTATATTTGAGTTTGTAGTTTCACTCGCACCACCACCGAGTGTGAATTTACTACCGATTCCAAATCCGAATAAGGTGTGTTTCGATTGAGAGCTAATGGTAAAAGTAAAGGTATTATCACGTGTCCCGATTGAAACACAATCACGCACATTGCCGTCATCACAGTAACCAATCCAGCTTGCCTCATCGCCTTTAACATTAGTACCAATTGAAAGATCACGCCAGCTTATTGATGCGCCCGTATGACTAGTCGAAACAACTGATCCGAAGACAAATTTGCCCTGATTATTCGTCGATGTTTCAAGCTTCGCCGTTGGTACTTGCTTCTCAATATCTCCATTGTCAGCTGCATTAGCAGGCGCAAGGTATATGCTCACACTGCATAGGAGTGCTAAACAAACTCTATTTTTCTTCATTACTAGTCCTTTCTTTATTTCAATCCAAACACTCAAAACTTTTTCCTAAAAAGAATGCATTTTTATAATTATTTTAAGGTTTAAAAGAGTGAATCATAGTTAATCGGATGTCAATTAAAAATGAGGTTTAGACATGAAAAAAAACTTGTTTTTT
>JAOUJM010000503.1 GCA_029883265.1 Gammaproteobacteria bacterium | reverse complement strand
GCTAATGGCTCGGTTTGAGACGTTGTAGAACTGATTAATGTAAATCGTTTCTTTGCCCGTGCCGCTGTTGGGTTTGTGATGGAATTTCACTTTACGTTGGCCTTGGTCATCGTATTTAAATCGTGTGATGCTATTGGCTTCGGTGACTTTCTGTAAGCGATTTTCATCATCCCATTGCATAAAGCGCGTGGCTTTGCTGTTGTCGTGGATCCAGCTGGTGAGGTTGCCGTTGGCATCGTAGTTGAAGCTACGATCACCCACATGACTCGGCGCATGGGGTTGGTTGTGATTGTATTCATAGGCCCAGTTGTAGGTGGCGCTGATCGCGGTTTCCACGCCATCACTGGTGATGTGTTGGTTGCTTTGTTGTTTTAAGGTGATGTTGTGGATGGCATCGTATTGCTGTTAGGTTATCCTGTGTTGGTGCTGAACCGGTACTAGCCCAACTGGCATAGAATTAATTGCTAAGATGGGAATTAAACATGGCAACGAAAAATTCGCCCCGATGTATTCTAAAATTATTATATTCCAGATTTTGTCATAATGCTTCTTTCTTAACATCCAATAAGGGAGTTCCAATGTAGTCGAAAACAATTAAGCTCGATACAATTAGGTAAATTACAAAAAGCGATATGATGATTAGTAATGCAATAATGTATTTAGAAGATGGCTTTTCTATCCGATTACGGTAAAGCCCCAGGACTGTAATGACTACCGTGCATCCAACTATTAAAAGCTTATTTGTCAGAGGCAACCAACTTATATAATTAGTTAGGTTGTCTAACAGCATACTATTGGTCACCTTCCATGGAAACGCCTTTTTTGAATTCTGGAGCCTTGTTCAGGACTCTTTTTAAAACATTTTTTTCAATAGTTTTTTGTTTTTGGAGCAGTTTTTTGTATTTTGCGTAATTTGTTTTTGACAATATTCTAGTTCCATCTTTATCTACACGCTTTGCCGGTAAATTATCCATTTGTGACTCCAAAGATTGTAGTTCGCGTGCTTCGCTCACGGTTACTTCTTTTCGAATAAGCTTTGCTAGTCTCGGTGCAATCTTTTTGTCCATTATGACCCCATATTTTGGAGCTCTTTCAATGATAGCCTCTTCAATTTTTTTGTTCATGAAAGGCACGGATATATTTCCGTCAGGGTCTTTGAATTTGACTGGGTTATTGTAATTAAATGAATAAAGGGCTAAATTGCTACTATTGAACACCCCACCTAAACCTGGAATAAATTCTTCAGGATTCCAGTACATAAAAGAAGAAATCATTTCGCTTTCCTTCGTCCTAGAAGCTAGTTGGAATTGCCCAGTACTATTTTCTTTGACTAACTTGTCAAATTTTCTAATTTCTTTATCCATATTTGGCAGGTAGTCACCCAAAATCGGATCCGGACTAATCCAAGTAGAAACTCTTGGATCGTAATAACGAGCACCGAAGTAGTAATACCCCGTTTCACTATCGAGTTCTTTGCTGGTAAACAAGTAAGGTGTGACTTTATTGTTTCCACCTTCTTGATACCAGGTCTCACCAAACGGGAAGTATTCGACGTGTTCATGTATGTCGCCATCTTCGTCGGTCACATAGCTGGTTGAACCGAGGTGATCCGGATGGAAAAAGTATAGCTGATCATCCGTCGGTCCGATCACGATGATTTGTGCATCATGTATCGTGCCGTCTTCGTTTTGGATGGGTGCATCAG
>JAOUJM010000502.1 GCA_029883265.1 Gammaproteobacteria bacterium | reverse complement strand
GGTGGGTTCTTTGAGTGCAAGCATATTTCTTGGTGTGCCTTCTATATATAACGTGATGTTAAATATGACAGACGATCAAGTTGCCAAGTTTAAAACTTTGCGCGTATGCATTTCTGGTGGTGCCGCGATGCCCGCAGCTTTGATGAAAAAGTTTGAGCAACGTTTTAGCATTGGAATTATGGAAGGTGATGGACCAACTGAATGTGGACCAGTGACCTGTGTGAATCCTTTGCATGGTACACGTAAAGCAACGTCAGTTGGTTTGCCCATTGCTGGCGTGGAAATGTCGATACGTGATATACACGGTCATGAAGTGCCGAGAGAAGTGATTGCCGAAATTTGTGTGCGTGGTAAAAATGTAATGAAGGGCTATTGGAAAAATCCAGTGGCCACATCGGAATCATTTTTTGCTGATTGGTTTCGTACGGGTGACTTAGGCTATGAAGATAAAGACGGCTATTTTTATATTGTCGATCGCATAAAAGATATGATTATTGTTAATGGCATGAATGTCTATCCACGGGTGGTTGAAGAAGTTTTATATCAACATGAAGCCATTAGCGAAGCCGCCGTGATTGGTGAACCAAACGAACTGCATGGTGAAACCGTGGTGGCATGTATTGCTTTAAAGTCCTCTTATCAGGCAGAAATTGCAGATATTCGTGCGTTTTGTCGTGAACGTCTAGGTAAACATCAAGTGCCGCGAAAAATTTTCGTTCTGGAAAGCTTGCCAAAAAATGCCGCAGGTAAGATACTCAAACGAGAGTTGCGTAAAAATGGTGAATTGGAACGTGGCGTGGATAGTCGAGTGGAAGCATAAGGGTGTTGAATGATTTTTTCTCAGGATCGTGGCGAATTACGCAAGTTTATACTCAGTGCATGGCAAAAACACATAAACAAACAGCCAATCGAGCCTTTGGAGCAAATCATTGTGCAAGTATTAGGCGAGCACTCAGAGTACCATGCGCTATTTGAAAATGAAGATAAGGCCTTAGGTAAAGATTTTTCTGCTGAATTTAATGAGGTGAATCCATTTTTACATATCGCGCTTCATATTTCCATTATTGAACAACTTTCCACGGATCAGCCGCCGGGTGTTCGAGAAGCTTTTCAATCCATTATGGCCAAACTCGGTGACGAGCACGAGGCCACTCATCGCATGATGGATGTATTAGCTGAAATAATTTGGACGGCACAAGACCAACAATCTATGCCTGATATGAAAAATTATTTAGCACGTTTGCAGGCCATAGGTAAGAAATAAATTCTGGGATTTAAAGGATTCCTAGGAGGACTTATAAATGGCTTATGATGAAGGCTTAGCTGAACGCATTCGCGAAATACTCAATGAAAAAATGCATTGCACTGAAAAGAAAATGTTTGGTGGTTTGTGTTTTTTACTCAATGGTAATATGTGCTGCGGCATTGTTGGAGAAGAATTAATGGTGCGTGTCGGCCCAGATGCGTATGCAAAATGTTTAAAACAAAAATACGCTAGGGAAATGGATTTTACCGGGCGGCCAATGAAGGGTATGTTGTTTATTGCGACAAAAGGTATAGAGGCAGATCAAGATTTGCAAAAATGGGTTAATCATTGCTTGAACTTTGTTGCGGGTCTTCCAGAAAAATAGTCAATCTAGGGTGAAATGCTCTAACTTCATTACTAAAATTCACACGTAAATTTCACAGGAAACTTTTCTACACTG
>JAOUJM010000242.1 GCA_029883265.1 Gammaproteobacteria bacterium | reverse complement strand
CTAGGATACTAGGGGCTTGCCACAACGATTAGTGCGCGGATCGGCTGTATTTTCAGTGCGGAGGGTGCATGACATGTAACACTATTAGTAATAGTGTTACATGTCATGAATCTAGTTTTTGATTCTTGGTGTACGTTTTCGTAGCAAACACTCTCAACTAAATGTCGTTTTTCTTCAATAATTGGTTAAGACAAGCACTTATGCTAGTGTTTTTATTTGGAGAAACATGATGAGCCCACGTCTTGATTTTTATTCAGCTGCGCCTAATGCTACTGAGATTTTGCTTGAGCAGGAAAACAATCTGCGCCGGCAATTTAGCAAAGAACATCCGGTAACTATAACAACCTGGGAGTTGGTTAAGTTACGGGTTTCACAAATAAACCAGTGTGCTTATTGTATTGATATGCACTGCAAAGATGCACTGAAAAATGGCGAGAAGAGCGAAAGAATCGTTGGCCTGAGTGCATGGCGGGACACTCCGTTGTATTCTGAACGAGAGCAAAAAGCCCTCGCGTGGGCCGAACTTGTGGTGTCAAATCACGCAATTTCGGCAGATGAATATGCGCAAGCCGTGAGTGAATTTGGAGAAACGGGACTAACTGAACTAACCATTGCCATCAATGCGATTAATAGCTGGAATCGGATTAGCAAGGCATTTAAACCCGAGGTAGGCAGTTATCAACCGAGTTAACAAAAACGGCGTACTTATCGATCACGCTTTTAACCTTCGCCTATATAAACCGAAGGCGAAATTATCTGGTCAAGTACAAGCCATATGGTCGGCGTCCGTTTCGAATGAAGTGTCGGCAAGCATTACACGATGGTTACAGGCTGATGCACGCAGCGGTATCCTGTTTAACCTAGGCGCTTCGATTTCAATGGGCGGCGACTTTTTTCCTTCTGGGGTTATTCTCACTCCCGTCAGTAAGAGCGCGCACTCCATCACCCTACCCGCTAATGCCCAAATAGCGGGCATACGATTTTACGCTGGCGTTGGCTTTGATATTTTCCAACGTCATTATCAAAGACCTATGCTACTTGATGGTGACAACGAGCATGGCGAATTACAAAAAATCCATGCTCGGTTACGAAAGCTTGACAACAACACCGCGCGAATCTCGGCACTGTATCGATTTTTGTGTAGCGAAAATAATATTTTTTCAATTCAAGCAACAAAAACCAAAACCCACCTACACCGCTCACTCGAGCCAGTACCTCATCAAAATTCAATGGCTAGTTTTTCTTTGAGCCAGCGTCAAATTGAGCGAACGTTTCAAAAACGTCTCGATATGACACCTAAGCACTACCAACGAATCATGCGGGTAAGAAAGACTCTCGATTCCCTTAAAGCAAAACCGGAATCTGACCTGGTTTCTCTTGCACTAGACCATGGCTTTTCCGACCAAGCCCATATGAACAGAGAATTTAGGGAAATCGCCGGTATAAGCCCAAAACGATTCGGCAAACTCATAAAGCAGCGGATTACTTTAAACACTACTCCAACTAATTGATATTATTTATCTCTCCCCTGCGTCAAGCCCGACCTCGTTTGCCAACAGACCCTTCTTATATTCGTACTTTCAGCTTGTTCTAACACACAAACTGAATCCAAGCACTACACCGTCGATGGACAAGTCTATCGATTAGCGAATAACTTGCAATTATCCAATAAGGCACGGACACGATCATTTATGGTGCAATGTATGTCGCTGCAAGTTACACCGTCTTAGGATCTAAGGCTCAATTGCAAAACCATAAAACGATAGATGTACTACTAATAAATACCAGTGATACTGCGCTGAATTTTCAGCAGCGATTAAAACAGCTTCGATTCGTAAATTAATTAAGCACAGAGAATGCTTGGGACACTGTTTGAACAAATAAGAATCGAAATTTAATCATTTAGTTTATTTGTTCGTTCAGAAAGCACTAAAAATGTCCGACATATTTGTGGATGTATTAATTGCAGAATAAAAACGTTATATCGACATTAATCGATAACCGAAAACGGTTCATGAGGGTGAAATATGAGCATTCACTTAGTCAAAACTAGAAACCACAACCATACACTTCGGGCAGTGCTACAAAAGTCCTTATGTCTAAAACAGTCAAGTCGCGGTTTTACCATTGTAGAGCTTGTCATTGCGGTGGCAGTTGTGGCCATTATCGCCGCTATGGCTGTTGGTCAATATAGTGATTATGCAAAACGAACAAAATTAACCGAGGTCAATGCACAATTGGGCACCATTGCATTGAAACTCGAACAGTATTATTTGGAGTCGCATAGTTATGCGCAAAGCGATGGTAGTTGTGGAGTGCCGATGCCAACGGCAGAACAAGTTGATTACTTTTTGTTTAGTTGTGAAATCACAGATAACGGTACCACCTATACATTAACTGCCTCCAATTTGGCGAGCGCAGGTTTAGGTAAACCCAATGATTACCAATATGGATTTGATAGCAATGGAAGAAAGTACACCAGCCGTTTTGCGGCAGTTGCAGTTGATAAAAACTGTTGGCTCAAGTCGGAGCAAAACTGTTTTTAGGAAATAGGATCAATGCTAAATGAGCCGCAAACAAAAAGGGTTGTCGTTAATCGAGTTAATTGTCGTGCTCTCCATTATCATTATTATTACGACAATAGCATTACCCGATTTAAACCAAACTAGCACACGCTCTGCTTTAGATAGCACTCGTTTTAGCATCATATCCATGGTCTCAGAAGCACGCCAAGTCGCAATGACGGAAGCAAAAGTCGTTGTGGTGCTTTTTGAGCAAAACAGTAATGTGGTGATTTTACAAACGGTCAATCAAGACTGGTACCAGATATACCGGTTGAACGAGTCAATTGTTGCGGCGCAAAATGGCGAGCTATGGCTTTCGCCAAATGGAATAATGACGGGTGATCTGCTTGTCAGTTTTTATAATCGCTCTGATGTCAACAACATCGAGCAATTGGAATTTAATTCTTTGGGATTACCAATAAATGAATAGTAGTGATCATAGATGATTTGGATATGAAATTTCTCAGGGCTTATACAATCTTAGAAGTAGTCATAAGTATATTTATTTTTTCAGTTGGTTTGGTGTTGATTGGTATGAGTATGGGAGAAAACTTAAAACTTGCGAGTAACAATTATACTCACACTGCCGTTCGATTATTATCGAGTCAATTGAAAGAACCCTTAATCAGTGCGTTTTCACAAGGCCCACAACAACTGCAAAACGTGTTGATTGGGTTTAACGGAGCTAATCTTCAATTGGCGCAGAAGAATCAGCTTGCGAAACGCTATTCTGTTTCAATTGCAAAATCGGTCGACGCGACGGGAGCGGATCTTCGAACTGCCAATGTCAATAGTTGGGTTGGGCCATTGAGTATTGTTTTTGAGATTGCAAGCATTGAGTCGGCCACCCCTAAAAAGTTTTATGTGACCCAAGTATTAACGCCATGATACGGGAAAATCAAACAGGTTATACATTAGTCGAATTTATGTTGGCGCTAGTTCTTTCTGCGATTGTGGCTATTATTAGTAGCAATGTATATTTGGAACAGCATCGAGTCGTTCGTACTAGTAGCGATCTCGCCAGTACTCGTCAACAAACTGTGATTGCGTTTGATCAGATTAGCGAATTACTCAGACATGCCCATTCTGAATCAATACAGTTGAGCTGTTGCGCTGATCCTTTGTCAACTACAGAGCAAAGTATTGAATCTTTAAATGTTGTTTTCACTATTCCACAAGGCTATTCCATATGGCCAAACATAGTTGCACCTTATGCAAATAATTTTATTCGTATCAGTTGGACAAACAATCCAGACCACAGCAGCGCGAATGCGATTCTGTATGGTGCCGCAGGTTCACTAGATGGAATAAACAATGCTAGCCTAAATGTGATGGTCGGAGGAAACCAAGGGCGAAAAATTCGTATTAAAACCTTTGATATATGGCCTTTGCAATCCAATGGCTTAAACAGGCAACCCTCGAATACCGATTCGGCCGATGGTGGCTATCAAATTGTGATGGTCGGTCGTAGTCCTTATCCTGATATGAGTTATGAAAATCCGAATACAACTGACAACGATGAACTTCACTATCGTCGTTTTGTTGCTCAAGGTGTTGTGGTCCCCAGAAACTAGAAGTGATGGAATAGAATTTTGAAAACAAAATGGCATACACATGGCATGAGCCAAAAAAACAAGGGACATGTGTTGCTGCTTGTGCTTATTTTTCTAAGCATATTGGCAGTTCTCTCATCGCAGTCCGTTGATCGCCAATTAATGGAAACTCGAGTAACAGTAAATAAAAATGATTTTCACAAATCATTAGAAATTGCAGAAAACAGTATTCATTTTTTGATTGGGCGGTTCGTGTCTGATGCAGATTTTAATCAAGATGGCGTGGTTGATAAGGATCAGGGAAACATAGATGAATCACTTGTACCAAAGCTCACCTACTCGTTTTTTGTCAGTGATGGTTCAGGAATTAGTGAAACCGTTCCCTCCATTATTCAACGTGTTGCTGATGGCGAGGCCTATGGCAGTAGTGCAATTTTGCTTAGCCCGTCGATAGCACTAGAAAATACGGCATTACGTATTGATGCGCTTTTTGCGGATAGTTTCGCCCCTTTATTTTTTAGCTACACTGACCAAGGCGAGTTATTAACAATTGAAAATCAAACCTGGTCGCAATCGACACAACATAACAAAGTTTGTTTATGGTTAGAAACGGTGAAAGATCCTCTAATCGATAATCAATACAATGTGTTTGTTCAAGCGGTAGCGCAATCCGGAAAATCAAAAACCTATTTGCAAGAGTTCTTAGGTGCCTATTTAATTGATGATGCGCAGGTACTGGGAACGGCTTTGTCGCCCCTCACTCAAGGCGGAGAGGTTTAGCTTGTGCGTAAACGATTATTGTTCACCTTAACCATAACAGTCAGAACACTGTTCAGCGTAATTCTGCTGACGAATACTGTAGCTGCTGCTGTGAATGCTTATGGTACGGGCGATATTATTATTGTTAACAGTGAGTCATCAACTCGTGTGGTATCTTCCGCTATGGGTATTGGCTCGGAGGATGGCTATTCTACACTTATTTGCGATAAAGCCACGGCCTTAGGTTTGAACACCATCAATTGTTTTTCGCATTGGAATATACAGCTCATACAAGCACAACCAGACAATAATGGCTTGGCGCTTTTCATTGGTGTAGATTCAGAGGCAACCCAATCAAACCTACAATCGATGCAAAGCTATCAAAGTTTATTCACTAACGATAATCATTTGTTTGATATTGATCGTTTCCGCACGGCGGCACAGAATCTAAACTTGAGGACGGTTGGCGGTATACTTCCACAACAATATGGCGAATTGAGTTTTGCTGAATTTATAAATAATGTTACAAATGCGATTCCTATGTATGGTTTGGTCCGCGTTTTGGTACCGCTTCAATCCGGCCCAGGGGGTACTAACGCGCACGGTCAGCATTCAAATAAAATCTACCGTTTTTGCACCGGCAACGCAGGTTTATGTAACTGTGCACCAATTGATATAATTCCCGGCGCTAACATTTGTGGCAATGTTATTAATACTAGCTCAGCAATTGTTGTGAAAGGTGCTTTGTTTCTCGATTTTGTTGATAATTTGTCATCGGCACCTATACCCTTATCTCAGCTACCCGCTGCGCCAAGGGATTTGTATTTCAAAGTACAGGTTCCAATTAATGTTAACCCCGCCAATGATTTGAACAGTGATAATATAATGGATAATATTGATCAGATCGCTGACCACTCCCGCACACAAAGTTGTTTTCCACTATTTGCACCCTGTTCAATACCACTAAACCCCGTTATTGCGTTCACGGATATACCGGCGCACGCAAAATTAAATTATAAAAATAAAACCGGAATTGACTTTACAGAAACTGTCTTTAACACACTAAGCATCATCGGGAAGTATCAAATGCTATTTTCCAGCGGATACGCCAATGGTTGGCGAGAAGCATTTGAAGTATTAGGCATCACGGCTACAGAATGGCGTAATTATGGGTTTAAAGCCCCGGACCCGCTTGATGGTAGTGAGTTGTTAAAAGAACCCGATATTTGGTCTGTTCAGTTCGAAGATATTCCAGCCTATATGTATACCGGTGGTTTGATCGATATGCATTACCACGTCAATATATCCGGTCTGCTTTATGTGCCTCAAGGATTGGAACTAGAGCAAAAAGACCCACCCATAGGCGGAGCGCCTTTTCCAAGACAATATTTTTTTGGTGGCATGGTGTTAAGAGATGCTTTCTATATCGAAGCAAATCAAACAAGTGGTAGCGTAACCTTGATCGCAAGCGACCCTGATAGTTTTAGCCGAATTAAATTAGTACCTAGCACAACTTCAACAACAAACAATGTTAGTTTTCACTCCGGTCATTCAGTAAAACATCACACCGGCACCTCCACAAGTCAAGCTTGCGAATTGGATAATAGTTGCGGAACTGGTGGTGGCGGAATGGGCTCAGGTATGGGGGGTGGAATGGGTGGAGGAATGGGTGGAGGAATGGGTATGGGTATGGGTATGGGTATGGGAAACGGGATGGGGTCTGGCATTAGCGCTAATACAAATGGAGCAAGATATATTCAGATTTATCCTCGTCTTGGAGAAAAAATTAATATAAATAAAGTTCAACTAAAGGGGCAATAAGGGTTCCTAAGAATATAGAGAAGTAAATGCCAGATTTTGGGATGTAACTTGGTGATAAACTGCCACAAAACGTTTCCCCATTTTTGAGACTGTTCAAAATTCTGTATCACCGATTAATAATCACAAAGC
>JAOUJM010000241.1 GCA_029883265.1 Gammaproteobacteria bacterium | reverse complement strand
GACAGCAGTGTTAACACCTATCACACTTGAGCAAGCCAAGGCAGATGATATTTTTTCAGTGACGTTGGAACAACAACCCTTGATAAATGAATTTCCGTTAGGTTCAACAGAAATTAGCTGGATGGCCCGCGACACCAGTGGCAATCAAAACTCCAAAGTACAGACCGTTACTGTTGTCGATACCACAGCGCCTATTCTTAATATCCCTGCTGATATTGTCAAGGAGGCTACAGCGGTACGTACATCACTAGACATCGGTTCTGCAAGTACAACAGACATTTTCCCCACCGTATTGAGTAACGATTTGCTAGATAGTAACTTTCCTTTGGGAAAATCAATCATTACATGGTCAAGCAAGGATAGTAGTGGCAATGTCACGAATAAGTTGCAGTCGATTACTATAACCGATAAAACACCGCCAAGCCTTACTGTTCCAACTAATTTGGTCATCGAGGCTCAGCAGGCTTTATCTAAGATAGAGTTTGGCCAAGCTAGTGCCAATGATATTTTTGGTGTATTAAGTCTTACGAATAATGCACCGACGTTGTTTCCGGTCGGAACCACAAGCATTACATGGACAGCAGTAGATAATAATGGAAATTCATCAAGTCAAGTTCAGGTAGTAACAATAGTCGATACAACTGCACCAGATTTCATAGTTGAGGTTCTCAAGCAAGATAGTATTTGGCCTGCAAATTATAAAATGGTGCATGTGGCAACAGTTGAAGACATCAGTGACCGAGTCGATCAAGCTCCCACTATCTCAATTGATATCACAAGCAATGCAAATGATAAGCACCAAAAACACACTCACAAACGATTTGAACATGTGGACTGGAAGGTAAAACAGGTCGGTAGTGAATGGCAAATTTGGTTGCGGGCTGAGCACAATAGACATTCACGCGAACCACGTATTTATGATGTCACTATTACAGCAACTGACGCATATGCGAATAGCCACGCTGAGACCCATCAATTTACTGTTGCTCACAAACATAAACATAGAAAAGGCAAACACAAAAACGCTAAGCAAAAAAAGAAACATAAAAAAGAACACAAACATCGTCACAATGATCGTGATTAAAAGCCTCAAATTCTCAAGCCCTACAAGAGTCATCCTGTAGGGCTTCTTCTCACATGAAATAAACTTATCCTCAAGCGTGCCTATATAGTAAATGAGTAAATAACAACTAATTAGGCTATGCGAAAATTCCAGAAACTGTTACGAGTAGGAGTCGGCTTTTTAATAAGCCTTTTCTTCCTACTACACGCTGCCCGCTATATTGAAATTGAATCCTTACAAGCACTCGAAAATAAGGCGTTTGATTTTAGATTAAATCTTAGCTTGGAGAACAGATTTGATCGTCGTATTGTTATTGTTGATATTGATGAAGAAAGTTTAAAAGAAGAAGGTCGTTGGCCATGGAATAGAAAAAAGCTGGCTAATCTGGTAGAAATTCTTTTTGATCAGTATCAAATAAATGTCTTAGGTTTTGATGTACTATTCGCTGAACCCGATACTAGCTCTGGACTTCCTGTCCTGGAGCTATTGGCAAGATCCCAGCTAAAAAATAATAGTGAATTCATAAAAACGCTCGATCTAATCAAGCCGAGATTAGAACACGATTTAATATTCGCAAACACACTTCGCTCACGTGCAACTGTTTTAGGTTATTACTTCAAGACTGAAAGTATTGCGGGCAATGCATCAACTGTTAGTGGAGAACTTCCCAAAGCGGTTCTTACGCAAGGCTACGACAACCTGAATTTACCACTACTTCTATCGGCCAAAGGCTATGGTGCCAACTTGAGCATTCTGCAACAGGCAGCCGCGTCCGGTGGATTTATTGATACGCCTTTGATTGACAATGATGGAATTATCAGGCGCGTACCTCTAATACAGGTATATAAACAAAAAATCTATGAAGCATTTTCTCTAGCTGTTCTACGCGCTGCACTAGGTTCTCCACCTTTACAGCTTGGCATTAGTAGTGAATACAATAGCGATAATGGTAAAGGTATTCTAGAATCAATCCAACTTGGTCCATTTTCAATACCTGTTGATCAACACGGTAGCGCGCTTATTCCTTTCCGAGGTCACTTCCCAAGCTTTCAATACATTTCCGCGAAAGATGTACTTGCAGGATCTGTTGATAAACCTATATTACAAGGCTCAATTGTTCTCATTGGAACAACTGCAGCGGGCCTATTGGACATGCGCGCAACACCTGTACAAAATGTTTACCCAGGTGTAGAAATACACGCGAATCTGATTGCAGGGATTCTCGACGAACATTTATATCATCGACCTGCGTATGCGACTGGATTTGAATTTGCTGCGTTACTCATAATAGGCCTATTACTCATTTTCATAGCACCACGATTTTCACTACCTTTATACTTAGTCATCGCCAGCACTGCTTTAATCGTTGTAATTCTTTTTAATTTTTACATGTGGTCCAACAAACAAATTAATTTCCCGCTAGTCGCCCAAGTGCTACTTATTTTAATGTTGTCTTTTATACAAATGATATATGGTTACTTCATCGAAAACCGCAATAAGCGCCAATTAACTAGGTTATTCGGACAATACGTCCCCCCTGAATTGGTCGAAGAAATGAGTCATCAGCCAGAAGACTTTGCCCTTAAAGGTGATATTCGCGAACTAACAGTGATGTTTACCGATATTCGTAATTTCACATCAATATCAGAACTCATGAGCCCCCAACAACTAACACTAATGTTGAATGAATATTTTACAGAGATGACCAGTGTGATTCAGAATAATCGTGGCACCATGGATAAATATTTAGGTGATGGCATCATGGCGTTTTGGGGCGCACCACTGGCCGATCAACTTCATGCCAGTCATGCCGTTAGAGCAGCCTGGGAAATGATTGGAGCAACAAAGGCACTACGAGCTCAATTTAGACAAAAAGGTTGGCCAGAAATAAATATCGGCATTGGAATTAATACAGGCAGCATGCACGTGGGCAATATGGGCTCCAAATTCAGAATGTCTTATACCGTACTTGGCGATGAAGTCAATCTGGGATCAAGACTCGAGAATTTAACTAAGTACTATGGTGTTAAAATTATTGTCAGTGAAAAAACGAAAGCACTTTGTGGTGATTTTGTATTTCGGGAGTTGGACATTGTTAGAGTGGCTGGCAAAGGAATTCCTGTGAGAATATTCGAACCAGTGGCATACAAGACACTGCTTTCCGAGCCGCTAAAAATTAATCTCGAACATTATCATCAGATGATTGCCGAATATCGTAAGGGAAATTGGAAACAGGCTCAACACCTTCTCAAAGTACTTGTAGAAGAAAATCCACACAGCACACTTTATCAAGAATACAATACACGAATTCTCAGATTACTTCAGTCAACACCAGAGAATTGGGATCCGATTTTCACATATAAAGACAAATACTAGAATATGTAGAGAAATACCACCTCAATTATTACTACTGGTTAAAGAACAATATATTTCCTGCCGTTAGAAAACTTATGCCACAAATAGTTACATAAGGATTTGGGAATGACATTACTAGCATTGAGCGAAATCCAAGAGGGGATGATAGTCGCAAACGATGTGGAATTTAGAGGCCAAGTCATCATTAGAAAAGGAGTACGAATCTCTGCGGATCATTTAAAAAAACTTAAAGCTTGGGGCATTGTCGAGATTTCAGTAAACAATCACAACAGCAACTCCAATGAAGCAATCTCAGACAAGGAATTTATAGAATTAGCAAGAAAGAAAGTCAATTCTCGCTTTATTCATGCAGATCTAAACTATGCACCAATGAAGGAAATCTATAAACTTGCGGTTAAAAGAACTGCCAAGCGAATGCAAAAGGCCTCAAAATGAGTAGTCCGGCTCAACGCTTAGTAAAAAATGTAAGTAAAATATACTCATTACCAACCATTTATTACCGAATCGAAAAAGCGATTGAAGACCCAAATTCATCATTAAAGCAGATTGGTAATATTATCTTGGATGATCCTAGTTTAGCTGCCCGCCTGTTGAGATTAGCCAACAGTGCATTTTTCAATTTTCCACAGAAAATTGATAGCATTCCTACAGCATTAAGCATAATCGGAACAAAACAATTAAGAGATCTTGTTCTTGCTTCAACAGTCATAAAAGTATTTAAGGATATTCCAGAGGAGTTGGTCAATATGGAATCCTTCTGGCGTCATAGCATTGCCTGTGGCATCACTGCTCGAGTTATCGCTGCAGATATGAATGCGGACAACATTGAGGCTTTTTTTGTTGCCGGACTGCTGCACGATATAGGCGCACTTATTATGTTTGCACAACTATCCGACAGCATTGCGGAGGTGATGACCATATGCAAACAGGAGAAGCAATATCGTTATCTTACTGAAAAACAAAAACTGGAATTTAATCATGCTGAAGTGGGCGGTTATTTATTGAAAGAGTGGGAATTACCTGAACACTTAATTATTGCGTGTATGAGACACCATGAGCCACATCATGCTAGACATTTCACTGAATATGCAGCGGCCATTCATGTTGCGGATTGTTTTGTTAATGCTCTACAGATTGGTTCAAGCGGAGAACATTTGGCACCCAATATGGAACGAAAAGCCTGGCGAACGCTCAATCTGTCTGAGAAGTTCTTTAATTCAGAAATGCAACAAATTGAGCGGCAATATAAAGAAGCGGTCAGTTATATATTAGATGATTAACATGAATAAAAATGACAAACTTGAAAGTCTAGACGAAGCAAATAACAAGATTTCACTACTGGAAGAAAGCTTGAGAAAAGTTGTATCGTCGCTCGACTTACTCAGTAGTCTTGGCAATATTCAAAGCAGTGTCAATCAAGGACAGAATATTCATGAAATCTATCTCGAATCAAGGCAGTATGTGCAAACACTTTTAAATCTTTTAATAGATGGCTTGTATATTGTAAGTGCTGAGACAGGAGATTTTGAATTGATTGCATGTGAACCTGAAAAACAAAAGGACAGTATAGAGAAAATCGTCGGTGCGCAAATTGAAAATGGAATATTCGCATGGGCTATTAAACAATCCCGTCCAATCATGGTCAAATCAAAAGATAGTAATCGCTTTCTGATGTTACATACCTTAAACACTCGCACCAAAACTGTCGGCATGTATGTCGCTGTGTGTGAAGGCAATCAAGAGGAATATTCTGATACGGTTTTAAAACTAATCTCGATAATCATGTCTAATATGGCTAATGCAATTGAAACGCTTTTACTTTATCAACAAATTAAATTAGTTAATGAGAATTTAGAAGAAAAAGTTCGTGAACGAACCAAAGAACTGGAACAGGCAAAGAATTCTGCTGAAGAAGCGAATATAGCAAAGAGTACATTCTTATCAAATATGAGTCATGAACTGCGAACGCCATTGAATGCCATTATAGGTTTTTGCGATTTAATCATTGATGACGCGGCGGAAGCCGGGCAAACTCAAATCGTCAGCGATCTCGAACGCACCGTGAATACTGCCAAACATCTATTGGCAATGATCAATGATTTACTCGATATTTCGCGCATCGGTGCGGGTCGACTAGTGTTAGAAAATGAAGAATTCGCTTTGCAGGACACCATAATGAGCGCAGTCGATTTTTGTAAACACAATATTGATGTAGGCGAAAACACTGTGGCACTGAATTATCAAGCCACGACCGATGTCATTATGGGAGATTCCATACGATTTTCACAAATACTTCATAACTTAATTAGTAATGCAGCCAAATTCTCATCCAAGAGTGAAATAAAAATAGATGTTGAAGATTCCGTAGTTGATAGTGAACCTTATATTAAAATCGCGATAACAGATCACGGGGCAGGTCTTGACATGAGACTCATCCGTGACTTATTCCAAGCATTTTCTCAAGCAGACGACAGCAATACTCGTCCCTTTGGTGGCACGGGTCTAGGATTAACTCTCACCAAGCAACTCATCGATATGATGGGAGGCAAAATTGATGTACGAAGTGAATTAAACAAAGGATCCACTTTCACTATTCTCTTACCCACCAACAGCCAAGCGGCCTAATCTTCAACTAAATAGCAAGCCACTTGATGTGAAATTGAGATTTGCTTCATACTTGGATAGGTTTGACGACATCGATCCGTTGCATGCACACAACGTGGATTAAAATGACAACCTTGAGGTGGATTAATTGGCGATGGCGGATCACCTTCCAGTCGCACCACTTCCTGCTGAGTTAGCTCATCGACGTTTGGCACTGAAGACAATAGTGCTTGTGTGTATGGATGCTTCGGCGAGTTTAGTACATCAGCAACTAAACCGCGCTCCACCACTCGTCCTAAATACATAACCGCCACTTCATCTGCCAAATAAGCTACAACGGAAATATTATGCGTAATAAATAAAAATGATAAATTCAATTTTTGTTGCAATTCATCCAAAAGATTTAGTATTTGCGCCTGTACTGATACATCTAAAGCGCTAGTCGGTTCATCGCAAATAATTAGTTTGGGCTCAACAGCTAATGCTCGTGCTATACAAATGCGTTGCCGCTGCCCACCCGAAAATTCATGCGGATAACGAAAACGAAATTCCGGTCGCAGCCCCACCTGCTGCAACAACTCTACAACTCGCTCTTCTCGTGTTTGTTTATTGCCACCGATATTCTGCGCAATCATACCCTCTTGAATAATATCATTCACCATCATCCGTGGATTCATCGATGAAAACGGGTCTTGAAAGATGATTTGAAAATGTTTACGTTGTTGACGCAAAGCATCCCCTGTTAAGTTACTTAACTCATGTCCTAAAAATTGCACTGATCCGCTGGTGGGTTTATTTAATTGTA
>JAOUJM010000035.1 GCA_029883265.1 Gammaproteobacteria bacterium | reverse complement strand
CTCAGGTGGAACAATCGCTTGATCGATTTGTTTAAAAATATCAACCAACACTTGTTTTATTTCGCCTATGTAATGGATGGCTTCATCAGGCAAGTGTTCACCACCACTGGCAATTTCATGCATCATTATTCGCGACAAGTAGGGGACTCCTTGGTGTAGTTCCTGTGCCAAGGAATGGATATAGCTGCGTAGCTGATTTTGCAAACCGACTTCTTGCTCGACACTGGTGGCTACGTGTCGATGTAATTGCTCGAAGCAATGCACAAAGACTTGACGATAAAGTTCTTGTTTATTTCCAATTTGATAATAAAGCGTGGCTTTATTGAGTTGAGCATCCGCTGCAATTTCATCCACACGAGCACCGGCAAAACCATCACGCGCAAAATGTTTGGCCGCGATGGAAAGCAAATACGCTTTATTAGTCTGGGTTTTACTTTGCAACACTAAGCTCTCTATCGAAATATTTAACTAACTAGTTAGTTAAATATAGTTGTATCGTCAAAATTCACAAGTGGCTACAGTTTAATTGGCCAAACTATGTTCAATACATATAGGGTAAATGCCAGGGATTCAAACGCAAGTAAAAGAGATCGCTTGCAGTAAATGTATTGACACTGATGTTATATTAAGTGCATACAAAATGATCAAGTACTCAATTATGAAATATATCTTTTAATGCGATTCTGTTTGTATATTTAAATTTATTAACCCTTACATCCAGAGTGCAACCTTGGTTTTGCATAGGCCAAATGCAAACACTGCGTAATCTGCTTGAGCCTTAGTAGTGCATACTGAGACTAGCCAAGCCTATAAAGTGGTGGTTTTTTTGTCACTATCTGTTTACACATGAATGGAATATGTGGTTTTTATGCTTATGAATGCTGAGGTGGTGGGCATCGCTTTTAGGTAAGCCGATTGAGTCTAAAATATACTACTTAGTAGGATGAATAGAACTGGGTCTTGTGAGTTGATGCGGTGGTGGTTTGCCGGGGATTTTATAGTGGCAATAATGGGGGATATTATAATTATTGAACCGCTACTTGGTCGCGTCGAATGCGATGGGATTGGTGATCAACTCGGTATACCATCACGGAATTACCACCACGACCACGTCGGCCCTGTGCAGTTACCCAGAGCTGACTGCCGTCCGGTGAAATATCCATGCCCACAGGATAAGAATCAGCATCAATCTCCAATAGAATATGTAAAGTCTCCGCATCCAAGGCCACGATTTTACTTTCCTTATTCACCGCTGCAAATATGACTTCACCATCGGGGGACAATGAAATTGTACGGGTGAGTGGACCGGTAGTGGTTTTGGCTAGAGGCTCCAGTTCCTTTTGACCTTGTTTAACCGCTTGAATTAAATCCACGGTATTGTATTTGGAAACCGAACCGTTATGGTTTGAACTTAAGAATAATTGTTTGCCATCGTTTGACAATAACAAATGACGTGGTGTCGGCGGCATTCCAAAAACGCTGCCTAGGTATTTAGATTGTTTAATATCAATTATTGCAATGCCACCGCCGCCCATGCGTGCAACAAACAAATAACGACTATCTTTGCTGAACACGGCACCTCGTAAACAAAAGCCACAACCGTGGTCACGGTCGGTGCTCTTGATATCATTGAGATTCATTTTTTTCTCGACTACGAAAATTCGGTCACGTTTATAGTTTTCTGGTTTTCCAATGGTTTTAATTAAACCAACTGTATTATCTCCCCAATGGGTTACTGCCAACCATTTGCCGTCTGGCGATGCTGTGACGTACTTAGGAATAGGACCAGTATCAAATACGCGAATAATTTTTTCACTGGCGACATCAATTAATGCGAGCGCTGAAGGGTAGCGGCTATAGCGATCAAAGGAACGTCGATAATAAGGCACCCACAACAGTTTGCCATCCGGACTAAATGTTTGTTCCACCGGCTTACCAGAAAAAATATTAGGCTGGCGAATACTTTTTGGAAATGTTGGCCATGCGGTTTTTTTCTTGGGCTGGCTGAACAAATAGGCATTGCTTTCATCAAAGTCATGTTCAATCTGATTAGTTTTGCGTAAGTCTAGAGGACTAAATATTAGCGTTTTCTCTGCCTCTAGCGCATTGACGTAGACTTTGTTATTACTCGGGTGAAACTGAACTGATTTTGGCGAGCGTATGGTTTCATCGTAGAAATCCGTCTCTGCAACAGGCTTTGGATTATAGCGCTGATATCGAGCGATTAGCTCGATTGTTAATGATCCATTTTTAGATCGCGCATACGTTCCTATAGGAACACGTTTGAGTTTTTTGTATTTACCAGCAGCATAATTAATGGCTTGATTTAAGTAGTCGCTAAGCAAAGGATTTTTTAGGTTTAATGCTTTGGCTTTTTGCCAGTGGGTAACCACATCGGGCCAGCGTTCTTGTACCCAATAACTCCAGCCCAGTTCATAGTGAGCCAGCGCATTCCTGGGGTTCAGTAAAATCGCTTTTTTATATGCGCGTATGGCTCGCTCAGTGTCTCGTTCTTTTTGATAGGCCATACCACGTTCATAGGCCTGCTCAGAGCTTTCATAAAAGAAATAGCTTAGAAGGAAAGTAAGAACGCATACTAATAAAATGATTAGAATCGTTCTTGAATTGTTTGTACGTTCAACTACGTTGGCTACCACAAAAAACACCTAAGCCATTTAACTACTTCTAACTAGAACGGACAAGGTAGGAGAATATGAAGTGAAATAGTGTCCCAAATAGTTGGACAAACTACTGTATAAATTAGTGTTAATTGGTGGCTTGATATTGCTTTGCCCGCTGTGCAGGCGATCACGACATAAATTGGAGCGCACATGGGAGGCAAAAATAGTTCTGCATCTGCATCAAAATATTACTATAATAACGGTTTCCGTTTGAATCGAGTTTTATGTCTGTTAGCTCAACGCCGATTGTTCTCACTACGCTTAATGCGCGTTACATCCACAGCGCTTTAGGTTTACGTTATCTTTATGCGAATATGGGGTCTCTAACACCGCAAACTCAGATTAAAGAATTCACACTGGAGCAACGTTCCATTGATATTGTGGAGCAGCTTTTGCTCTTAAATCCATCCATTATCGGTTTTGGTATCTATATTTGGAATGTTGCCGCAAGTGTTGAAGTGATTCAGATTCTCAGAAATGTTAGGCCAGAAATCAAAATTATCATTGGTGGGCCAGAAGTTAGTTATGAAATTTCACAACAACCCTTGTTGTCATGGGTCGTTCATTTGATATGTGGTCAAGCGGATGTGGAATTTCCGCAGCTATGTCAGAATATTCTAAACCAAACGCCTGCACTAGAAAAAATCATTTATGCTGAAACGCCACAGCTGCAACAACTTGAACTACCTTATGATGCGTATTCACAAGAGGACATTGCTCATCGCATAATTTACGTGGAAGCATCGCGGGGATGTCCATTTAAATGCCAATTTTGTCTCTCCGCACTGGATAAAACTGCATGGCCATTTGATCAGGCCAAGTTTTTGTCAGCGATGAAAAATTTGTATGATAAAGGAGTAAGACATTTCAAATTTGTTGACCGAACCTTTAATTTAAATATTAAGGCTTGTGAAAATATACTCGACTTTTTTATTCAACGGTTGGGTGATGGACTATTTTTGCACTTTGAGCTCATTCCAGATCATTTACCCGAGGCCTTGAAAACCAAGATTCAATGTTTTCCAGAGGGTGTTTTGCAATTTGAGATTGGTATACAGAGTCTGAATCAGGAAGTGCAGCAGCGTATTCAACGAAAACAGAATATGCAAAAAGTGACCGAAAACCTAGTTTGGTTATTAACCTCCTCCAAAGCACATTTACACACGGACTTAATTATTGGTTTACCAGGTGAAACTTTGCAAAGTCTCGCCCAGGGTTTTAACCAGCTTTATTCACTCGGTCCTCACGAAATTCAAGTGGGGATTTTAAAGCGGTTAAAAGGCACACCGATTACACAACATGATCACAACTTTGAAATGGTCTATAGTCCTGTTGCACCTTTCAATTTATTGTCGAACAAAGACTTGAATTTTGAAGTCATGCAGCGTCTCAATCGATTTGCGCGTTATTGGGATATGATTGCTAATAGTGGTCGATTCAAACATTGTTTAAAACTGTTGTTACAAGAAACACCATTCGAAGATTTTTTGAAATTGAGTGATGCTTTATTTGTACGAACCAATCAAACTCATCAGATTGCCTTAAGGCGTTTATTTGTATTGCTATACGAGCTCGGACAAGCAGAATTTGAGCTTGATTTGGATCAATTTAAGCATGTCTTGCAACAAGACTATCAACGAGCGGGCCTGAAAGGTATCCCACCATTTGATAGTCGTTATCATGAACCAATACAACAACAAAATAAAAATTCAGCCAATCGTCGACAACAACAACATCAATAGTTATGCTCCAAGCAAAAGCGAGTTAGTTTACGCAATTCATCAATAAATTGTTTTTTTCCACTTAACGCTAAATCAGTAACCGCTGTTTGAAAGTCAGAAAAATTGAGCAAAACATTCATTAGTTTTTGCTGGTTTGAATTAAACTTAGCCTGGACTGCGGTTTTGTCCTGTTTGAGCTGATGGCTATAATATGCATTTAACAAAACATAAGATTCAAGAAAACTGCGATGGCCATAAGCAAAACTATGCAAGGTATTGCCTGTTGTCGACACTCCAGTGGTGGATGGAATAGCAGACGTGAGTTGTTGCATAACGGCTTCATCAATGTCTCGATAAAGTGAGGATTTCATGGTTTTCAATGTTTGTTGGAAATACGATTGAAGTGGTCGCACCATATCTTGGGCTTGTGAGCTGATAGCTTTTAGAAACAGCACCGAATGAGCACCACTGCGTGCTTCGGATTTGAAGCCAAGATGCACAGGTGTGAATACATTCTGCGTCCAAAAGCGTGTCACCTCGGCAGTTGCGCCAAAAATCGCGCCGATAAAATCGACATCCTCATTTTGTTGCAGAAAATTCCGCAATAACTGTGAACCTAGTCCACGTCCCTGTAACGTTGGCAGTACCGCAATTCGCACAATACGCTTGAATTGGAGGCGAGTAGCCGCTTTAGTGGCGAGATTGAAACTCATTATCTGCGGTAAGTGATGACCTTTTAGACGTCGTCGACCGTAATGAATATCGTTGCTAATTGTTTCATCAAGTTGACCTTCATCTGCCACGAGTAAGACTGCATGAATAATTTTGTTATGCGCATGGACGTATAAAGACAGATTCGGACTATCCAATAAATAGCGTAAATCATAAGGTCGAGTTTGGTAATGTGCACTGGCCAACAGCGTATATACTTGGCGCAATATGAAAAGATTGTCCAATAATTCTTTTTTTTCAATTTTTGTTATTTGGTATTTCTTTGCTGCTTGAATATCTTGTTCGTAATCAGCTTGTGTCAGCAAAAATGTTTGGTTGACAAAATATTCAAATGGACAGTTAGGCTGCCAGCGTATAGGTTGTTGAAGGTGTAAATGCAGAAAATTAGGTTGAGCTTTTTTTATCTTGCTTAAAAAGCGTAACAGAAATCCTTGTCCAGAACCTTCATAGCCACTGGTGGTGCTTGAAAATACAATTCGTTGATAGTGGTCTAATAGTGACGAAAGCAAAATGTTAGGTATTGCCGCTGCTTCATCGACTAAAAGCAAATCAATAGGTTTTGCAGCGAGAGCTAAGTCATCGGGTGCGTAAAACTGAATAGTGGCATTTTTTTTTGTTTGACTGCTTAACAAAGCAAAAAAGCTGTCGACAGATGATCGACGCGGAGCCGTCACAGCAACGGAATAATGCTGTTGTTCACAGATTTGGTTTAAAAATAAAGCCAGCGCCGAACTTTTGCCGCGACCTCGATCTGCGGTAACGACCGCATGAGTCTGTTTGTTAAAAAAGTGAGAAGCTAAATTTGTTACGACTTGTTGCTGGTCCTGGCTTAAGAAAGGAGGTGTTAAGGCTTGCTGATGTTGTGTTGTTATTTGCTTTATTGACGCAATAGTAGAATGGTGTGGACTAATATAAGAAACGGCATCGCTCGATTGGAGATTGCGGATGATATAGTCAATAAAAAAACTACGCTGCTTGTTTGGGTCATGCGGTTCGACAAAACATTTGTTTTTTTCTTTGTCATTGCTATGAGGCCAATGCTCGAATTCGGGTGTTAGTAAAAAAAATAGACCACCTGCGCATAGCGTGCCACTAATAGCACAAAAAGCATCCGGATCAAAACCCTCATGCGCATTATAAATGACGTGCTGCCAATCACGCCCTAACTGTGACAAGACATGATGGTTTGAAATACATTCCGATTGGATAAGGCTATGCAGGCCAATGGTTATTGTGGATTGTTGCTGTCTTGTGGCAAAAAAATGATTGAGTATTTGAGTTGCCCAAGATATTTGCCCAGATAGAACGACACAGTGCCGGTGGCCATTGTGCTTAATACGTTCATGGAGAGCGTTAAGGTGTTGGCTGATACTGGTCATATAAGCACAATAATAAAAGTGAATTAGTATTATACCACGCTTGTGCTTGATAAAGCATTAATCATGCTTAAGCAACACAATTGAGCCATAAAATTATTCCATTAAATCCTAAGAATTATATTGTTCTTTTGCAGTAACAAATATAGACAAGATTTGTCTCTTTCTGTAGTGTTATACACAAGTCAATGCGCTATAGCCTATTGATGTGGCTTTAAAGGATTTGTTATCTGGATTGTCAGGAGGAGAATCTGATGAAACGTTTTGTAATTTTATGTGCAATGTTATCAATAGTAGTTTTCAGTCAAATGGCCTTGGCCAAAGATAGTTTCGATGCAAAGCACAAAGTTGTTATTCAAGTGAGTACTAATGATGAGCTCACCCAAAAGATTGCGATGAATAATGCGGTTAACCTGCAAAAGCTTTACGGGCTCGATGATGTTGCTATAGAGATTGTTGCCTACGGTCCAGGCTTAAGTATGTTGACAGCACAGAGTAATAACTCTAGTCGAGTAAAAAGCTTGGCAGCACAAAATATTACCTTTAGCGCTTGTGGTAACACCATGAAAAAAATCGCTAAGAAGAAGGGTAAGGAACCCAAGTTAACTGAAGGCGTAGGTGTTGTTAATGCCGGAGTCGCTAGAATTGTTGAATTGCAAGCAAGTGGGTACGCGTATATTCGCCCATAAACGCAATGAGTCAAAAAAGGCCTAGTCCAAAGCTAGGCTTTTTTTATTTGGTATTATTCCAAAGTAAATACCAACATTTTTAACTAGTCAGTAACAAGCGAGACATCAATGGCATCAATCGAGGATTTACAGCATCGACTAAAGCTATTTGCTGAGGAGCGAGACTGGGAACAGTTTCATTCACCGAAGAACATAGTCATGGCGCTGATTGTCGAGGCGGCAGAGTTGGTGGAGCATTTTCAATGGTTGAAAGAGGAGGAAAGTGAAAAGCTTTCAGGTGATAAGTTGCAACAGGTAAAATATGAGATGGCAGATATTCTGGTCTATTTACTTCGTCTAAGTGAACGACTTGATATTGATTTATTGGCTGCGGTGGAAGAAAAAATGGTGGTAAACGCGAAAAAATATCCTGTCGACAAGGTTAAAGGCAGCGCAAAAAAATATAATGAATACGAATAATTTAGAGTCATTATAAGAAAAAAATAGAAATATCTATAGAACTAGAAAGTTAACGGAATTTGTTAAATAAGACAAACTCTTTTGGTTAAGGAACGAATAATAAATTCTCGGTACCATACTCACAGTTTCAAGCAATAAGGGTGTGGGCATATGATTAGTGTTAAAGGCATTATGGTTACATTGTCAGCTTTACTTATTCTTAACATTTTATTGCTTTATGGCGTTTTACGCGTGACAAGAATCATGTTTAGAAAGACCTTGTTTCGCCATGCAGATATTTAGTCTGTGCGAATTGCAGTTACAGACTACTAAAGGATAATAATAACAATAAATAAAACTATAATAATAATAAAAACCAAAACAAAAGCCCCGTGCATAATGCCGGGGCTTTTGTTTTTTATAAGCTATTTAGATTTAGCCCAAAGGAAAATGACAAGCCACTTGATGTTCTTGTGTGGTGTTGTTCAATAGTGGCTCATTTTCCGGGTCAGTACATGCACTGGGCTTACCTTTTTTCAGATAAACAGGGCAACGTGGCGCAAAACGACAGCCAGTACTTGGGCGCTCAAAATCGAATACACCCCAGTTGGCTTCTTGTGAGCCAGCGGTTTGTGCTTCTTTCTGATTACCATCGTGTAAAGAAGACCATAGAATAGCCGTGTAGGGATGTAATGGACGATTTGCGACTTCCATGGATGGGCCCATTTCAACAATGCGGCCCAAATACATGACGGCTACTCGATGACTTAATATTTCGACTAACTGTAAATCGTGAGAAATGAATAAATAAGATAATTTGAATTCATTTTGTAGATCGCGCATTAAGTTAACAACCTGCGCTTGAATAGATACATCCAAGGCTGAGGTGGGCTCATCGGCAACGATAAATTTAGGCTCAACAGCTAATACACGAGCGATACCTACGCGACGTTTTTCACCACCGGATAACTCGGATGAGCGATTATCCAACTTACTTTTCTTTAAGTTAACCAACGATATTAAATGTTCAGTTTTGTCTTTAATTTCACCTGCGCTCATATTCTTGTGGTGCACAGTTATGGCTTCACGTAAGACATCTCGAATTCTTACTTTTGGATTGAGTGCTGCGTCAAGATCCTGAAAAATCATTTGCATATCTTTACGATACGGGCGAAAGTCTTTTTCATTCAATAAAGTTATATCAGTATTTTTATAGACAATACTACCGCTTGAGCTGGACGTTAGTTTCAAAATGCTTTTGCCAGTAGTGGTTTTACCACAACCTGATTCGCCAACGAGACCTAAGGTTTCGTTTACCCCTAAGTCAAATGAAATATCATCAACTGCGGGAATTATACTGTCGCTTTGTTTGTTTGCTTGCAATATTCCTTTTTTATGGGAATAGTGTTTTTTTAAATTGGAAACTTTAAGTAAAGGAAATGCCATAGCCAACTCCAATTTGTATCTTTAATTAATGCGCAACCAGCAGCGTACACGGTGGCCAGGAGAAATTTCCTGAAACGGCGGGTTTTCATGATGGCATTGTTTTTCAATTCCAGAATGTTTCATTTTGCAACGAGCATAAAAACGACAACCGGCAGGAATATCAATCGTATCTGGAACTTCACCATCAATAGATTTCAAATGGCCGTTAGCAAGAAGATTATGTTCTTCAGGTACTGAAGAAAGCAGAGCTTGCGTGTATGGATGGGTTTTATCAGAATTAACATCTAGTACCGCTTTTGCCGGGCCTTGTTCCATAACAGTGCCGCTATACATCACGGCGATATTATCCGACAGACGGGAAATAACACTAATATCATGACTGATCAGTACCATGGTAATCCCAAGTTCTTGTTGTAACTCAGCTAATAGATCGATTATTTTTGATTGTATGGTAGCATCAAGGCCGGTGGTGGGTTCGTCTGCAATAAGCAATGAGGGTTCTGAGGATAGTGCCATTGCTACCATTGCTCGTTGACACATACCACCGGATAAGCCAAACGGATGATTGTCAAAACGCCATTGTGGTGAATCGATTTTAACCCGTTCAAGCCAGTAGACAGCTTTTTCCTTGGCTTCATGCTTATTCCTTAGTTCCGTATGTAATAACACCATTTCAACGATTTGTTTGCCGATAGTTTCATATGGATTCATAGCAGCTTTGGGATTCTGAAATATCATTGAAATTTCTTTTCCGCGAATATGTTTCATATTGTTTTCGACTTGCTTATTCCATGCATTCAGGTCCTTTTTCACGGAAATTATTCGTTTGTCCTGGATATCAATTTTGACAAATTGATCCAAACCTTTGAGCAAGGATTCGCTGCCTTGTTTGGTGTGGAGTGTAACTTCACCTTGAAGTACACCGGGCGCGGCGTTGATCAAACCCATCGTCGATAACATACTGATGCTTTTTCCACTACCGCTTTCTCCAACAATCCCTAATGTTTCGCCTTTATTGACGGTTAAGCTAACACCGTTAACTGAATGAATAAAAGCACGTTTTACGTTGGAGTAGAAATACGTGTGTAGATCTTCAATTTTTAGATGTTCGGCAGTATTCATTATGATTTCCTACCTTCAAGAATATGATTGAGTGCGTCGCCTAACAGGTAAAAACCCAATATAGTAAACATGATTGCTAACGCTGGTGCAGTCGATGGCCAGAAATTGCCTTGCATTAAGTAATTCGAGCCGGCCTGTACCATATTGCCCCAAGAAGGTGTGGGCTCCTGCACGCCAAAACCAAGGTAACTGAGACTGGTTTCCATTAATATGGCCTCACCCATGCCCAAGGTGGCTTGAATAATTAAAATTGAACGACAGTTATACCAAAGAATATGTTTGAAAATAATCAAATGGGTGGGTAAACCCATAGCAATACTGGATTCAATAAAGTTTTTTTGTTTTAAAAATTGAATTTTATTTTTTATTAATGCCGCAACCACGGGTGCATTGGTGAGCCCGACGATAATCATGATATAGTAAATATCGGGTTTGAACGCCGCAACAACTAAAAGTATCAATACCAGCCGAGGAAACGAATCAACGAGATTATTAAAATAGGTGACGCCAGTGTCGATTCGTCCACCGTAAAATCCAGACAAAACACCAAGGAACGAACCGAAGCTGAGAGCAATTACAATAGCTAACAAGCCAGGAAGAAAATATGCTTGAATACCAAGAATCATTCTTGACAACAGATCTCTTCCCATAAAATCGGTACCAAGTATATGACCTTCAGCACCTATACCTACCATCATATTATCTAGATCCATTTCTTCTGGATCAAATGGCAATAAATTAAATGCACCAAGAAAATAAGATATAACAACTAAGGAAACAATAGTAATGCCGTAGCAGAGGTATAATAAATCCATACGATGAATTTTTTTCCACCAATGTTTCTCAATATCTTGACGTTTTTCAATAGGGAGTTGGGAAAATTCGGTATACATAGTTCACTACTCATGCGATGCGCGAGGATTCACAATAATGTAAATCATACGATGTACTAGACTGCCTAAGCGAACCAAAATAGCAGCCGCAAGTGCAATGCCCATAATCACAGGAAAGTCCCTATCCTGTGCGGCTTGCCAGGCCATACGACCCATGCCGGGCCAATTAAATACCTGTTCAACAATAATGGCGCCACCAAGAAAAAATGGGATTTTAGAAGAAATGATTTGACTAGTGGGCAATAACAATCCCTCTTTAAAACCATGACGCCAGATAGATGCACCTTTTGCTTTTGCAGTACGAATATATTCCTCTTCGAGAACACGTGAAATTTCAAGTTTTAAAAACCGCACAACTTCGCTAACTGTACCACTACCGATGCCTAGAATGAGTACGGGCAATAGAAATTGCATTATTTCCATATCATCCTCAACACCTAAACCAATACCTAATGGGAAATAATCAAATACATTGGTTGAAACAAAAATTCCAATATAGGCCAACCAAAACAAAGGAAGGGCAGATATGACATACGCAAAAATGGTTAATGGGCCATTTAGAGGAGTTGCTGAACGCACCGATGTGTAAATTGCAATTGGATAAGCAATGATAAGCGTAACAAGCATTGCGGCAAGCGTAAGGTTTAAGGTGTTAATCGTGGCGCTGACTACATTTTCAAACACAGACTGCCCTGTGCGAATGGATG
Organism: Gammaproteobacteria bacterium; assembly: GCA_029883265.1. Classification (GTDB taxonomy): domain Bacteria; phylum Pseudomonadota; class Gammaproteobacteria; order S012-40; family S012-40; genus JAOUJM01. The sequence continues at coordinate 14,753 of JAOUJM010000035.1, read as the reverse complement.
TACCCAGATCTCCATGCAAAATATTTATCAGCCAAGTGCTGTATTGACCGAACCAGGAATTGGAAAAACCCAACGATTGCGCAACTTCTTCTGTGGCACTCGCTGAGCGTTCGCCACTGAGCAATAGTGAAAAAGAATCACCAGGTGCGGCATAGAGAATTGTAAAAACCACTAAGCTAACACCAAACAATAACGCAAGCGCTAACAACAATTCACGAATGATAGTCACACCCATGGGCATTACAAAATCGAGTTTATGTTTCACCCAAGGCGAATCAAGGTTGAGTTTGTGCGCAAGGGACTGAACCGGCGACAACCATGTGTCGCCGGTTTGTTGATGTGTGTTCATAGTTATTTACCGCCGGATATGAACCAAGAGTCAGCAAAAGAAAAGAATTTATACGGATGTATGGCTACTTTACGTAACTTGTTATGGTATGCGGAATAATTGGTTAGCGTCCATAAAAACGTATAAGGAGCCTCGTCTGCAAGTACTGCATGTAATTTTCGATAAATCGTACGGCGTTTTTCATGGTCTAATGTTAGCTTGCTCTCTACAATCAGGCTATCGACTTTTTCGTTTTCATAACCTCCGAAATTGTTTTTCCATGCGCCCACTTCAGCAGAATGAAATAGCGAGGAAATATCGGCAGAATCATCAAAAACCCATGAAGCGAAAACAACGTCAAATTGATGCTGCTCAAATACCGCTTCTTTCCAGGCCTGCCATTCCATAAATTGTACTTCAACTTGGACGCCTACTTTTTTCAAATATCCTTTGAAAGCAAGCACAACACGCTTGATGGCTTCACTTTCTTTAGCAATAGGCACCTTCAAAGATAAATTGAGTGCTTGACCATCTTTCTCCATCATGCCATTTGCGCCTTCAACAAAACCCGCTTCTTTAAGCAGTTCAACAGCTCTGCTTTTGTCGTACGGTTCAGGTTTGACATCCAAATTATATGCCCAACTACCAGGTGCGAAGGGACCGGAAATAACGGTTCCTTGCCCATTAAAAAATGAACTTAGCATTTCTTCTCGGTTGATGGCCAAGGTCAATGCGCGGCGTACACGTTTGTCTGCAAGTAAAGGATTGCGGACATTATATCCAAAAAAGGAATACGATAAGGCATTATAAGGTTGCAAAATAAAACGTTTGTCACCTTGAAGTTCTGGGATATGTCTTGGATTCACTAAGACTATCATGTCAATTGCGTTGAACGTTAATGCCTGGTTCATAATGTTTTGATCAGCAAAAGGTTTCGCAATGAATTCTTTTACTTTTGGTTTGCCTTTGAAATAATCAGGATTCGCCTCCATTATGACTTCCCGATCTGCAGTCACTTCTTTCAAGCGGAACGGTCCTGTGCCAATAGGGTATTGAACAAAAGGATCTTCACGATTGAGGTAGACTGGATTAGCTGGCCCATGCTTGGGAATTATTTTAAATGTAAATTTTGCAAGAGCATTTAAAACCGGACGTTTTAATGTAAACTCAACAGTGTAGTTATCGATTTTCTTTACTGATTCGATAAATTCATAGCGAACTTTAAGAGGCGTAATAGTTTTTGCATGCATCATTATTTTGTACGTGGCTACAACATCATCAGCATCAAAAACTTCAGCTTCTTTCCCTTCTTTAGGGTGCCATTTCACGTCTTGACGAAGCTTGAATGTATAGTACTTACCTTCCTCATCACTAGACCAACTTGCGGCTAATTCAGGTACGATTTCCTGTTTCTCATTTATACCGACCAGGCCATTGAATAATAATTCAGTAATGCGCAAGGAAATCATATCGTTGCTGGTAATAGGGTCTAGTGTAGCAGGGCGGCCATATTCACCATAAGCCAGTGAACCACTATCGCGTTTAGCTGCGCTTGCCATGGAGCTGGAGATTACTATAAAAGTAATCACCAAGAATTTTGCTATATCTATCCGTTTCATATGTGCCTCTCGTTTACTCTAATCCACAATAATTAGAAAATTTTCACATCACCCGCACTGCGATGTTCCATTGAATACGTGCCTTGAACAGCTTCTTGAATGACACGCACCACGGGGAAATGTTTACTTAGTTCAAAATAGATTTCTAGATTTTCAGAATAATTCTTTTCCAACCGGTGAGCTTCTGATAAATCCACCAAAAGCAAGCCATCATTGGCTTCAACTTTGTTTTTGTTACTCTTGTCGCGAGCAAGTTCTAAATATTTCAATGCATCTTCACTTTTGTTCTTACTTAGAAAATATTGTCCAATCGCTGCGTTTAGTGGCCGAAAACGTGCGCCTTGGCCAACGGCTGCCGCTTGAACTGATATTTTAAGTGTTTCAGCACAACTAATCTGTAGACCAGCGCACATTGTAAGAATGTCAGCTAGAATTTCAGGACGACTAGTATTGCCGCTGGATACATGATCAAGTTCTTTGCCTGCCTCCGTTTTCTTACCATAGAGCGCATGGACAGCGCCAAGTTTAACTGGTTTTAACAGTGAAAGTTTCGTAGGTAATGAGTTTGAACTTTTAAACTCATCAATAAATGTTTTTGTTTGTTTAGCGCGTTTAAACAACATACTGGCTTCAGTTTGATAAAAAAGAGCAGTATCTGTGTATTTCGGATTTTTGCGTGCTTCTTGCAAATATTGAATACTCGCTTGGTGATACAATTCGGCAAGACTATTGAGTATCGAGATGTCATAAAAATTAATCTGTTTGCTATCACCGATATTTTCTTTAATTGATGCCACATCTAAAGAGTTGTCCAATGTAAACTGAATGGCATGATCTACTTGATTGGCGGCTAAAAAAATTGCAAGTGAATTAGCTACGAGGCGACTACTATAAGGCTTGTTAGCTTTCTTTAGTAGAGTTTCCAATTGACTCATTAATGTTGCTATTGGTTTGATATTGTATGCGGAATAAATTGCCAATAGTGTTGACTTGGTATCGACATCTTTGAGACGCAATTGGTTCCACTGAGTTTTTGCAGCTGTTTTCTTTCCCAATTTGTAATCCGCATGAATTAACAGAAGTTTACCCAGATTCTTGTCTGCTTGGTTCAGTTTGGGTAATTTTAAAAACTTGTTGAGTGCAGTTTTGGCCTTGCTATATTTGCCAGCTTGGATATATGCTTCGCCTAAAAATAGATTAACATAGCTACTTTTTTGTTTGCCTTTTTTTATTGAAAGTTTTTCCAAGTATTCAATCTGTGATTCAATTGATGCCTCATATAAGGCTTTGTGGAAACGATCATTTTTATCGAGAACTAAACCGTATGATAATCGCGTTAATTCTTGATTGGATTGTGCATTGTTCAACAAAGGTTGCAGTAAGCGAATTGATTTATCGTAATGACGTTTTTCATACTCTTTCATCGCCACTACAATCGGGTTTTGTGCCGCAAAACTTTGGTTTAGACTGAGAAAGAAAAGTAATAAAAAGCTTGTTAATAACTTCATTGGTAAAATATCCTAGTTAACGGTATGCTCGTTTGCGGGTAACTGGGTGATAAAAATCTGATCCCACTGATCAACTTGCGAGCGAAAGGCAATCAGCCCTTGAGGTGAACAACTCACATCATGATTGATTTTGGTATTCGTTTGTAACAGACGACTAACCCCGGTGTTCACGTCAACCACATGGAGAGGGTTGTAACGGTCACGATCGTTTTTAACAAAAACGATATGTGTGCTACCGGGTAACCATGCGGGTCCTTTTTCGATGTCTGGAATAATATTTTCAGCGACCACATGTTTTTGTAATTGATCTGCGGTTCTAGTATTTTTATCTGCAAGATCAAGAACAATCAAACTCCAAAGCTTTGGATCATTTGATTCATTATAATTAGAATAAAATGCGATCTTGCTACCATCCGGTGACCAGATAGGTCTTAGATCATCAAATGCCCAATCAGTTAATGCGATTAAATTTCGATTTGGTTTATCAAGCTCAGTAATTACATATATGTCATGGTTACTATTGTCACCATGAATTAAGGCAACTTGACTACCATCAGGTGACCATTGAGGATATAGAAAAGGCTTGTTACCAATAGTGATTTGCGAAGTTGTTTTTGTGTCTAAATCATAGATATAGACTTGCGCGGTACCGCTTCTACCTGAAATAAACAACACTTTATTGTTAACAGGTGACCAATGTGCATGGCCTTCTTTTTCTGGATGATTCGTAATTCTAAGTGGTGGTGTAGACTGCATCATATCACCCAAATACAAATCATAATTGGCTTCGGTTCCGTTACTCATGAATACATAGCGCATTCCATCAGGGGACCATGTAATTCCAGCATTGTAGCTAGTTGTGTCTGAAAAACCATCAAGTAAGACAGCGAGTCCAAACTCGTCTTCTTTGCTTTGGAAAGAAATGGTTTGCTTGATTTCACCTTCAATGCTGGCAATTACCAATTCCTTGTTCCGTTCATCATTGCGTTCAAAACTCAATAAGTTTTGTGTTTTGGCCCATGTTGGGTTCGAGCTATTCATCCCTGGCTGGTTAATTGCGAGCGATTTAACATAAATGGGACTAATCGGCGCACTTTCAAGAAATTGTGGTTTTTGCACAATATTGACTGATGAAGCAATGTTCTCAACTAATGGCTCCTGTGTTTCAGACACAACACTGGGAGCCATAGTATCAGATGCAGGCACCTTGCTTTTCTCAGTAACATTTGTGTTAGACATTTCAACGAAATCCTCTTCATCATCGAACGCATATGAATCTGAAAACGTCCACAATCCAACCGAACAAAGGGTGAAAACTAATAACAGCTTCTTGTACATGTTTTGTAATTCCAGTCATTTAATTGCTCACTTTTAACTGTTCCATGTAACGATCTGCTGATTCCTTGCTTTCTTGGTAATTTGGATCATTTTCAAGATTCTCTGGAAAAAAGTCCAAATAGTCTCGCCAGGCTAGCTCAGCCTCACGATGAAGATTTTGCTTTTTCGATATTTGATAGAGTTTTTGATAGGAGAGTGCTAAATAGTAGAAGGTATCATGCACCGCAGCATCATAACTTGCATTCGGAAAAAAGCGCATGTTCTTTTTCGCTTTCTTCAATGACTTCACTGATTTTGCTAAATATTGCACGGCTTCTTTCGGATTAGAATTCAGCATCGTATTTGCTTTTTCGTGATAAGCATGACCTAAGTTGGTATAGGTCACCGAGTACTGTTTATAAATTAGCTCATTAATTTCCGGAATAGCAGTAACCAATTCAAATTGTTGGATAGCGGTATCTGGATCACGCTTCTCATCTAAATAAATCTGAGCAACGCGAGAGCGCGCTTCCGCATAATCAGGATGTTCTTTACTTGCATTGTTGTATGCAGATATTGCTTGTTCCCATTGACCGCTTTGTTCAGCTTTATCACCTTTACGCAACCAATCTTTGTGGAAGGTAATGGCTCGATCATCCGTCCAATTTTCAGAATCGTTGCTAAACTCAACAACTTCTTCAAAGTCGCGCCAATCTCCACCTGCTGATACACGAACCGTATGAAATCCACGAGAAACTGGTTTTCCGTCGTCCATTGGTGTTGCACCAATTTTGGCGCCATCGACGAAGACGGTTGCACCACTTGGATTGGATGCAACACGGAAAACACTATTGTATGACTCTAACTCAAATTCTTTCATCTCCGCGTTTGTTGCTGTTTCAATTGTTTTGCTAACCTGAGCATAACCGTGGCGATACAGCGAGAGCTCATAATCTTTGTTGAGTCGTACAGGAACTTTTAATTTGCCCTGGCGGTTTGTTGTACCAATCCACTTTTTGTTGACGTATACATTAACAGCATCGAGTGGAACTATATTGCCCTCAATACCACCTTTAGCTAAGACAGTAATAAAGTGTTTGCCTGAGCTTGAATGTGTTTGTCGGATTACTTTGGCTAGAGGCTGAACTTGAACCTTCTTTTTAAGGTTATCAGCAACTGCAAACGAACTTTCTCGCTTGGTTACTCGAACACGAACTCCGCCAATTTCCTCATACTTTGTAATTTGCCCACGTTTATTCAGGACGGGGTTGAAAACAACAAACTCATCATTACGGTTAATAGGAAAAGCATCTCGACCTAAATTTAATTCATAATCACCATCGTCAACAGCAGTGACCATGCCCCAGATTGGAAATTCTTCTTTCAGGTTAATCACCAATTCCTTCGTGGCGCGTTTAATTCGTCCGGAACTTTTAGCACTGACAATTTGGCTTGCGGCTAATTCACCATTGATAGCATAAAATTTGGTTTCAAGAATAAATTCACCTTGTAGATTTTTTGCTACACTGCCAAAGACTATAACATCAACGATTTTACGTAACGAACTTTCTTCCCATCCTTTTGAGGTGATGGTCTCGAGTGATAATTTGGAGCTTTTTATGCTTTCTATGACGTCATTGGTTTCTACTACTTTGAATCCATCTGTTTCAGCAAGACGTTCTGCTAATGCCGACTGATAGCGGAAAGGGATGTCACCAATATCTTCTGCGGAGTTTGCTACAAACCGATACAATCCTACCCGTAACGCGGGTTGTTTATTTGGATAAAAGAAACGTTTGATATTGTAGCCACCAATCAAATTAACATTGGTTTCCCATTTTGCTGGTGTGTAGCCCGGTGCTTTTATAATCAGCTTAGATTTCTTACCCCGAACCCCACGTTTCACATATTTGAAATTGCCTTTGGCATCGGTTTTTCCAATAAGGTTATTATCCAGAAATACTTCCAACCCTGAGACTTTAACTTGATCGCTGAATTTTTCTGATAAAGACGTTACATGAATGATTAATTGTTTGGGTATATTGGTTTCAATTTGATCCCCGGGTTTAACCGATTTTTTTGAGCGCCAGGTCTCATAGCCACCTTTGGTTACTTTTAAACTTAATTGGGTAGGCTCAGAAGAGTTTAAATCATAAATGAATTCACCCTGATCATTGGTTACACCCACTTTTTTCTTACCAACATAAACTTTGGCTTTATTGACTAAATGAGGTCCGTCTTTAGCAATGATTTTAATGAAAGGGGTCATTGTGACTACAGGTGTAAAACTGAATTCATCAGGGCTTTCGTCATTGAATGTGAATTTTTCACTCCAAGGAACAATGCGATGGCCTTCAACTGTTTTGTCTAAACTGATTTCGATTTCTGAGCCATATTTACGCATAATGATTTTTTTGAATGCACCTTGAGCATTTGTGCTGCCTTCGTTAACGCCATCAATAATTACTGCAGCATCAGTCAACGCCTTGTTATTTGCGCTCGCGTTTACGCTTATTTCTACTTCACGTGGTTTATCTGAACAGGCAGTAAATATCAGAACGAAAATACCTAGGATCAGAATTTGAATCTGTTTTTGAAACATTTTTTCCTCCGGACGCCGTTTCTTGAACGGATAGCTATCAGTGTTTAACGCTTACATACTTGGCGGTTGAATATTTACTTCGCCTGGGTTAATAATTTTGTTGCTGTCCGATGTGCTCTTACGAATTGATTTTCGACTGCCTTCTGATATTTTTCTTAGAAATAAATCTAGTTTTGCAGTGCGGTATTTTTTAACTTCTATTGTTTGAGTCGCACTTTTATAACCGATGCGGCTAACTTCTACTTTATAGATACCTGGAAGTAATTTGCCGCCGACAGATTTAAAAGCACCAAGTTCATCTGTTTTCACTGAATGAGATGCATTTTCTAATGCTGCCGTAGTATTAATCATGTTGACAACGATTCCATTCGGCATATCGTTGGGAATTGGTTGCATGTGTTTATCCACTAGCTTTACGGTTCCAGCAATCTTGGAAGAGCAACCAACAAGCAAAGTAAGTAGGCAAAGCATGGTAATCACTAGTGTTGACTTATGCTCTTTAAACATCATTGTTTCACCTCAATATTCATTTGGTTTGGAATTTAACTTGCCACTGTTTGCAAAAACCGAACCTCAGATAATTCACTCGCCACAGGGCCTCAACATATTGCGTTAGCGGCATTATGATTTTCAGCTTTAAGCAAAGGTTATATGTTTTTCAAAATCGACTAACATCATGAAATACAAGCGATTGTTTAGTGATGAGGGCAACGTTTTTGTGAAAACATTAGCTTTAAATCAAAAAAAAATCTGCATCTTGATAAAATTAAGAAAAAGAAATTTGAACGGTTTTAAAAATTAGTAGTTTTACTGTCGTAACCCACCGACATAAGGCAAGTCATTAATTCACGTAATAAAAAAGTATTTATAGAAAACAATTAGCTTCAATTATTGAAATGAAGAATCGAATCGTATAGACACTAGCTCAAGTTACACCTATTATTTAAGCAATGGATTAGTTGTTAAAAAAATAAAGATTTATTTGTGGGTGTAAGAATGAAGCACAAGGACGGGGCTCATGCGGGTAGAATTTCCTGTATATATTTTAATATGCATTTTCATCAGCGCTTGCGCCGAATCGCTACCTTCTCAAAAAGTCCAAGCGGTTAAACAAGCTCAGCGGGACTCCGATGTGCCGGTTTTGGTTGCCAATGTAAGTTTATTAGCCGATTTTGACCAACTTGCCTACGACAATGCCAATTATGTTGAAGGTGCACGGCTGTATGATCTATGGTGGGCAAACCCAAATGGTTCTTTAGCGCTTGCGCTTCGCCCCGTTGAAACGCACCCATTATGGCCGGGTTATAATCGCCGTGCACAAGGTAGTACAACATGGCGATGTAAATCTTGTCACGGCTGGGATTACCGCGGTGTTGATGGTCTTTATGGGGATCAGGACAGTCGGTATTTTACTAAATATCCAGGATTGCTTGGATCAACGAATTATCCACTCAAAACTATTACGCCCGAAGAGATTTATCACTTTATTGCGAATGCTACCGATGTTAATGGCATAACCGTTGGACATGATTTTAAACTAATAATCGCAGATCCAAACAATCCAGAAACAGTGAATGCGAATGCGATTTACGACTTAACTAAGTTTATTGTGAATATTCGTGAGCAAGCCGTACTAGCACAATCACCCACAGATATAATTGATAGCACTACACGATTAACAAGCGGTGTAGAGGCCAACGGTGCAGTGTTTTTTGACGGTACTATTGCTGCTGGTAATGGGAGTTGCGCTGGTTGTCATGGAGCCAATGGCCGCGCATTTGCGTTAGGGCCTAGTTATTATATTAGTAATTATGCGCAAGATAATCCTTGGGAAGTTCTGCATAAAATTCGTTTTGGTCAGCCGGGATCGGGTTTGTTTAATGCAGACGTAACACTTAATCAATTTATGCAGGGTTTGGAAGACTTTAATACTGACCCTTTAAATCCGGTTTATACAATTCAGGATTCAGCCAACCTACTGGCGTTTGCGCAAAATGGTTTGACGCCTAGTAGCGCAGGATTTGATTGGCGTGAATATCAGATTGGTTCCGCAGGTATGGGCGGTGGCATGGGAGGCGTGCAATCCCAGCGTGCGCTCACTGATTTTTCTCGGGGCGGAATTCTTTGGGATACTTGGTGGACAGGTGTAAATGAAACACTTGCGCTGATGCCACCAACTGACCCCGATATTGTGAATACATCGCATCCTCTTTGGCCGAGTACAAATAGCAAAAGTGGTGATACCACATGGCGTTGCAAGTCTTGTCATGGTTGGGATTATCGTGGCAAAGATGGGTTTTATGGAACACCGGGTCACGCCTATGAAACGGGCATTGTTGGTATTGTAAACGTACCATTTCCTGCAGACCCTAGTCTAAGTTTTCCGCCAAAAAATACTGAGCCTGCCACCATTTTTGATTTTCTGGTGAGTGGTAGCTCGATTACCACTGGGGCTGCGGTACCTCTGCATGTACTACAAAACACAGCAGGCGTGGCTGCATTGTCACGGGCAGATGCTTATGCCTTGACACGTTTTGTTTCTGAGATCCAAAAACAAACTTTTGTTGCCTTGGCACCATCTGATTTTATCGAAGATGTGGCAAGCGAAACTTCTGGCTATCACCAAGCGAGTGGTGCTGACGCAAGTGTAGGCTTTCGCGCTTATACGGGTATTGAGGGCAATGCAGACTGTTTAGTGTGTCATGGTGCGAATGGGCAGATGATTGATTTTGACGGCAATGGACGTTTTGTTAGCGCGATTGCAAAGGATAATCCCTGGGAGGTCTTACACAAAATACGTTTCGGTCAACCAGGTTCGGATATGTTGGGATTACATGATAGCGCGACGAGTTTATATCGTAGCACAAAAATGGCAGCTGATATTTTGCGCTATACCCAGGCGGGGTTAGAATCAAATCTAGCAAGAGGTGGACGACTTTATGATGATTTGTTTTTGGAGAAAGCAATGGATGGGGCTTTGCTTAGCGCTTTTAATCCGTTAATAACCGATTGGGCTGGCATTGATGTGCTCGCTGAAGGCTGGACCATGGCCGATTCTTATCGATGCAGTCAATGCCATGGATTTCACTATGAGGGTATGCCTGAACTTTATAATGATTTGCTGTGGTTGCGTGAAATTCGCCAATGGACAACTGATTCAGTGTTTAAAATATTTGATGGTTATGTTGCTTATAATGCTGTCAGTGGGCAATTGCAGAGAGTTCATGATTACAATTTGCATTTGAACGATCAGGATCGCTGGGATTTGGCAGCATTTGCTATGAATGGCATTATTGATACGAATGCCTATATACGGGTAATCGATGGTGCCCCGGTGCGTGATGCTGATTTGAGTAAGGGCCAATTGATTTATCACGGAGGTCTGGACTTTAATTATAAAGGTATTGGATTTGATTGCGTATCATGCCATTTAAATAATGGCGAAGGTGTAATCGATGGCAACGGTGACCCTATTAATATTTTTTGGTCTGCATGGGAAAGTCCTTGGCGTGTTTTTCACAAAATCAGGTTTGGTGCACCTGGAAGCATAGATGCCAGTGATTTTGGTATGCATGGTCTTGTGGAATTAGAAACGTTGCTTTCTGATCAAGGTGTCAGCCCACAGAATGCAGCAGATGTTCTTCACTTTACACAGCAAGAATTACTTAAGACTGTACCTGTTACACCCTAAGAATATTTTGAGTCATACTTAAATTCCGCGTAAGATTAGACGGACATAATAGGCATTATTTGAATCATAAACTTTTGGGGTGGGGTGACACACATGGAACAAGCAGGCCGAATTGCCTGGCTGCTTCTGGTGCTGCATATATTTCTTCTATCTGCGTGTGCAGAAAAAATCACGGGAATTGATAATCCGGTTAAAGCACCAGCGAACGTAGTTGCCACTGCGGGCGATAGTAGTGTGCAGTTAATTTGGGATCCTGTCCCCAATGCAGATTTCTATCATGTTTACTGGAGTGATAGTGCCTCAACAGCGCCCAATAGTGGAAAACCTGCTGGGACGATTACCGGTGCCCAGGGCAATGTAAAACCAAAATTCACGGTTACTCAGTTGAATAACGGTACTACTTACTATTTTGTCGTGACAGTGGTGGTAGGAGGTATTGAAAGCATTGCATCAGATAGAGTTTCAGCGACCCCACAACGCCGTGTGCCGGTTAAACCAATTAATGTTCGAGTGGAACCTGGCGATCGAGTCAATATTGTTCGTTGGTCGGGCTCAGCCACGGCAACTACCTACCATATGTATTGGGATAATAAACCGTTAACCAGCAAGTCGGGTGTACAACGCTTTGGCAACATCAGTAGTCCATTTAGTCACACTGCAATTGAAAATGGACAAACCTTTTTTTATCGAGTCACTGCCGCCAACGATGTGGGAGAGAGTGAATGGTCTGACGAAGTGAGTGGTACTCCTGTCCCTACTAGTGCTCCACAAGCGCCAGGTAACGTGCAAATTCAGATAGGTTCAGGCGAATTAACCTTGCTCTGGAGCAATGTACAAGGTTTGTATTACAAAATCTACTGGTCCAACAAAGAAAACTTTCAAAAAACAGATGCCGAAACAAACGTTATCAATGGTGTGCAAGCGCCTTATGTGTTGAAAGCTTTGCAAAACGGTACTACCTATTATTTCCGAGTTGCTGCGTTAAATGGGCAATTAGAAGGCAACTGGTCAGATCAAAAAAGTGCAGCACCGTCGGTCAATCCTCCATCTAATATTCCGAGTCCGACTGTCTATTCAATTACCGCTGGCGATGGCAAGCTCACCATTCAATGGGATTTAATGCCAAATATTGAAGGCTACAAATTGTATTGGACCGATAAACCAAATATTGGTTATAACCAAGCGACTTCTTTAGGCCGAATCGGTTCGCCGTTTGAACACACAGGTTTGAGTAATGGTGTGACGTATTATTATTGGCTTACAGCAATTCGTGCAAATGTTGAAAGTGCACCAACACCTCGTTTTTCTTCCACACCGGTTGATACTAGTCAATATCTAAATGCAGATCTAATTCGAGGTGCGCAGCTTTATGATAATTGGTGGTACATCAATGAATTTTCGTTACCCGTGCCGCAAGGTGACCACGCCTTATGGTTAACTCGTGCAACTGATAAGAATGGAAATTTTATTAGTGAGAAAAGCCGTGAAGACACCTATCGTTGTGTGACCTGTCACGGTTGGGATTATCAGGGTGAACGGGGGCAACTCAATCAGACACATCCAGACTACAACGGATTCCCTGGGCTTATCGCTAGCAAAAGCCAAGGCGTAAATGACTTATTTAATTTCATCAAACATGGAAATACTGCCAACGGCCCTCATGATTTTTCCGGCCAGCTATCCGATGCTTCGATTTATGATTTAGTTAAATTTATAAAAGAAGGCATTCAGTCAAATACCATGCCTTGGGAAATAAATGACGTCACGCATTTTGGTCAGAGCGTGTTTGAAGGTAATGGTAATTTCCCACAACTGAGTTGTGCTCAAACCGCTTGTCATGCGAATCCAGAAAATGATACGTTTCTGATTGAAAATTTGAAATTTAATCCAGAAAAATTTTTACACAAAATTCGTTTTGGCGTTGCGGGGAATCGAATGCCAGGCGGTTTGAGTTTGGAACAAGCGAAACTGGTGTTAGGGTATAGTTATCGTCATTTACTTTTTAGTAATTCAAATATACCAGAATTTAATGCAACTCAATATGAAAGTTTAAGTGAACCACAAATTTTATCCCAGTGGCAACGGGGTGGACTTTTGTATGATCGTTGGTTTTTCTTACACGACCCGAGCACCATCGATACCACCAATCAATACTATCCCACAGTTTTTAGTTTCCAACCAATGTTGCCCAAATTCAGTGAAAGTCTACAAAATACGCGACGTCAAAATACCTGGCGTTGCCAAGAATGCCACGGTTGGGATTATCGAGGGGCCGATACAAACGGTGCCTATCAAAACGGTTCACACCAAACCGGTATTAAAGGTTTAATTGGGGATAATCAGCAATATATTACTCCTGAAGCAGTTTACAATTTTCTTCGAGCCGGTGATGCGACTCGAATTAATCATGCAGCGTCGTTTCACGGTTACGGACATATGTTAAAAGCCTCGGATTTATATGCCTTGACTCGCTTTGTGATGCAAATTCGCTCAGAAGACAATATGAGTCGATCGATTCATCATATGATTGATGACGCGCGTAAAGATAGTGTTGGCGATATAAGTAATGGACAATCGAGTTACGGCGACAGCAATAGTGGTGATTGTATACGCTGCCATGGTGAAAATGGTCGAACGATTTCTTTTCAAAATGACGATCCTGATCGTCGCTTGCTAAATAAAAATCCGGTGTTTACCAGCGCCCCAAGGCAACCACGAATTGATGTCGCAGAGTTGGCTAAACTCAACCCATGGGAGTTTGCACATAAAATTCGTTATGGTCATGCTGGCAATAGTTTAATGACAAGTAGCATTTTACAAAGTGGAAAAATGTTAGGTTTGGATAATACACTTGAGTTTGAATACGTTCGTAATTTATTGCGTTATGCACAAACCAGTTTGGATCCCAACCCTAAACGTGGGGGACGTTTGTATGATAACTGGTTTAATGAAAAAGCGATAGATTCACCACCTCAGTTTTCACATCCGCGTTGGGCCGATGGTTTTGCGGAAACCCCGCGAGATACCTGGCGTTGTGTGAGTTGCCATGCGTGGAATTATCAGGGACGAAATAATAATTATCGCAATTTGGTGACGAGTAGTTTATTGACCAGCGTAGAAAATATTCAGGAGTTGTTGGTGGGTTCTACCGCAATCCAAGCCTTGCATGATTTTCGAGATATTTTGAGTGATACAGAGATTTATGATTTATCGAAGTTTCTGATGGATCAAAACGGTGAAGGAATTCAAGGATTGGAGGCTGCAATTAGCAGTGGCGATATCAATCGCGGCAAAGCAATTTATGAAAATGATTCACCCGGCGCCTGTATTTTTTGCCATGGCGAGGATGGTAGTAATATCGTTAATGCGAATATTCGGCAAATGGCGGTTAGCGAGCCTTATCGCTTTTTACATAAAATTCGTTTTGGGCAAGCGCAGTTATTGAGTGAAATGCGTCCTACCACGACTCAGTTTGGCGGATTAAACTTAAGCGAAGCCATGGATGTGTTGGCCTTTGTGCGGGCGAAAGGTAATGCGCAAAATTATGAGAATGCCAGTGCTGTTCGTGGTGGACGTTTGTATGATAATTGGTGGCAGGAAATGCAGAACAGCGATGTTCAGGTGCAAGCACCCGTGAGTCGTAATCCCATATTTGATACTTGGAATGTGAGTCGCGTGGTTTCTGGTA
>JAOUJM010000501.1 GCA_029883265.1 Gammaproteobacteria bacterium | reverse complement strand
TCCTTTGGATAAACTAAAAGATTTATTTCTTTGTTACTAGGAATCGTCTTAGTCAACCTAAACAATTTGTAAGTAAAGAAATAAAAAATGTTTATGTAATCTTGAATACAATATATCTCATAATCCTTTGGAAATAATTCCAGCAATTGCGAAATATCAGTTTCTGACTTACTGTTGCTTTGCTTGTATTCCATTACAACGAATGGTCTATGTAATTCTAGTGTATGTTTCATGCCTTTGATGACCTCAGATTCAAATCCCTCTACATCTATTTTAACTAGATCAAGACTTTTCAGCTGAGGTAATAAGTACTCATCACCGTTGACTAATTGCAGATCAATTTTGTTATGTTGACTGTTATTACGTGCCGGTACAAAGCTGCCCGTACCGGTGTTTACATTATCAGGCGGAAAAAATGATTTGAATTCATTCGTTGAACCTAATCCTAGGTTGTGCATATATACATTGTTAATTTGATTCTTTTTGAGTCGGCCGACCGCGATGTCATAAAGCGGCATAAAAGGTTCAAAAGCGTGGATAATTGAACAACTATTTGCCAGATACATACTATGATGTGCCGTGTTACATCCAACGTCAAGCATCACAGCTTTCTCTATCTGCTCAACTATTTTTTTCATAATCTCTACTTCAGGACGCTCATAAACACCAAAAAAATATTTGACCCAATCAATGTAGTTATTTAAATTTCCTGAATAGACAAAGCCTGATAGCTTGCCCTCATATTCGAAATCAATATTATTTGAAGGGTCACAAAATGCGCGGATAATGCGGTCACGAATGCCATAACGCAACCACTGTTGGTGCCCAATTATTTTCAATATTGGATGCACTATTTCAGACTTCCGAATAGCTTTTGATTTAGGAATGAAGCAACAGCCTCATGTCCGTTTACATTCCAATGCCCGTCATTCAGAAAAAACTCTTGGTTCTTCTCATAATTTATATGCTCATCAAAAAATAGACAATTGACAGACCTGCTTGTACAAAACTGTTTAACACCCTGTGTAATTGTTTGCTCTATAGTTTCATTGTTTAGGACAGGAACCCCATGAAGCATTATTGCCAGGCCAAAGTTGCGTTCTTTTTTTGTGTCGAGAATTTCTTCTATCACTCTTGTATAAAGCTCTATAGAATATTCAATATTAATCTGTGGCAAGGTTGGCATGGTATTGACTATTGTATGTAGTTTTGCAAGCAGGTATGACTTGTTACGTAGCCGTTGCCACCAATCTATATTGGGATAATGAATTTCGAATTGATTTGTATTTAGTGTGGGCCAGGGTTTCGATCGTCCCGAATGGAATTTGTATTGCACGTCATAAAAATCATTAACATAGGTAACGATAAGTACGAAGTCTTTTTCTGTCAATTGTTCCAAGTATTGTCTACTCGCAAGAAATTGTTGCAATGGACCGTAACCCATTACGCCTGTATTTATAATAGAGCGATTATTCAATTCAATTTTATTATCGAAACGTTCTTCAATATTAATCCCCTCTCCGAAAACGAATGAATCGCCAATAATCAGGAGCTTGGCATGCTGGAATTTGATTGGCTTTATGAAACGATTTCCGTTTTGGTCAGTGACGATTCTCCAGGGGTGGCTATTTGAATTCATTCGAGTCACGTCTAAATTGGGACGCAACTTCCAACCAGTGACGTTATCGATCGTTAAAATACGCGATTGTTTGAGCATCGCTGTAGCATAAA
>JAOUJM010000500.1 GCA_029883265.1 Gammaproteobacteria bacterium | reverse complement strand
GCCGCACCGACTACACCGCTGCAATCGACCTTGTGTGAGATCTGGCAATCCGTCTTAGGACTGGAACGTGTCGGTATCCATGATAACTTTTTTAGTATCGGGGGTGATTCGATTTTAGCGATATCGTTAATAACAAGACAAAAGGAGCACAAAGTATTTATAACTATTAAAGATCTTTTTACACATCAAAGTATTTATAAAATTAGTCAACTCACAAATAGACATACAGATAGAGATATATTGGAAAAGAATATCTCCCCATTTTCTCTAATAACTTTAGACGAAAAAAAATATCTAAAATCTAAATTGAAATCATCCACAATTGATGATGCCTATCCACTAACAAGATTACAAGAAGGTATGCTATTTCATAGCATTAAGGATGCTGATAAAAGTGTATATCATGATGTCTTTAGCTACGACTTACATGAAACATTGGACTACTCGAAATTCTGCAGGGAATTGCAAAACATCGTTGAAGCAAACGAGATACTAAGAACAACATTTTTCCTATCAGGTAAACAACCGCTACAAATTGTTCATAAATATGTTAACTATAATGTCAATCTTACCGATCTTTCTAATTTCCCAGAAGACGAACAGATTAAAAAGATAGACGCATTTTTAAAATTGGAAAGACTGCAAGCGTTTGATTATGACAAACCGCTTTGGAAGATATTTTTGCATCGCAAAGGTGAGCAGCACTTTCAATATACGTTAAGTTTTCATCATGCGTTAATGGATGGTTGGAGTATTGCTAATTTTAACACTCAATTATTTAGTCGATACAAGGCGAGCCTTAAAAACGAAAATGTCAGCTCGAATCCCATACCATTACCTTATCGATTTTATGTCACATCTGAAATTGACGCGCTTAACTCACCAGAAGCGAAAAACTACTGGACAGAAAAATTTATCAACACAACAGTGCCGTGGTGGACTGGTTTCCTAAAAAGTGAGTCTGTAAGTGTAAATATCGAAATACCGGATCATCTAAGCAAGAAATTATTTAGTCTAGCCAAAATACTCTCGGTTCAAGAACGTACTCTATTGTTTGCCGCCCACGCTGGTTTCATAGCATTTCTTAATGGCTCGTTTAATGGCGTTACTTCGTATGTGACAAATGGACGACCGGAGCTAAGTGGAAGCGAACACACATTAGGCCTTTTCCTTAACTCTCTCCCTCTCAATTTCTCATTGAGGGATTGTTCTTGGCGCCAATTTATCGAAACGGTTAATAAAACGTTATTAGAAGATTCAGAGTATCGAGAGTATCCACTAAGTAATATACAACAAACAACCGGGATTGATTTTTCTTCGTCACTTTTCAATTTTACAAACTTCCACATATATGAAGAATTATCCGAAAAAATTGAAGTAACTGGTTCACAGGCTTTTGAAGAAACCAACTATGCATTTGTATCTGACTTTACCAAAAATGATTTTAATCAAACGATTTATCTATCTGTCACGATGGATGCGGGTATATTTAAAGAAAATCTAAGAAAAAATATTCCGCAATATTACATCGCACTTTTTGAATTCTTAATTCAGAACTTAGATAATGTAATAGATATTCAATCATTGTTAACAGGGAAGGGAACAACTACATCTAAGACTAACAATAGTGTTCATGTTTGTAATAATTTAAACTCGCAATGCATCCACGAACGGTTTGAAGCACAAGTACACGCGCATCCTTCGGCCATCGCCTTAGTCTATGAGGATCAGTCGATG
>JAOUJM010000499.1 GCA_029883265.1 Gammaproteobacteria bacterium | reverse complement strand
TCAGTGACGGTTGCAACAGTCACTGTTGAATATGGCGCTAATTGGGAAATTGTCAGTTACAGCGACTCAGTCAGTAAAAATTTCGATGTTGATATCAATCATGTTATTTTGAATGAAGTAACTGATATCAGTTTAACATCCGGCCTAGAAATTCACAGCTTCACCTCTTATAGCGCTAGCAACCACAGTGTCGCAGCAAGTTTAGGGGCGATCGAAAATAGTAATTTGACTGTGCAAAGTATTTTAACTGCATTGGGGCCGGTTCAATTTGCCTTTCTTCAAATTGGTGCAACCGCAAATATAGACCTTTATGCTTTCGATGCGACGGCTACGAATAGTTTAAGCGAGGCTATCGCGGGTACCACTAGCACTAATATTAATGCTCCTGATCAGGAATTCATTCAAGGCTTATAATCCAAGATATATAGGACAAAATAATCGGCAAGTTCGTTTGCCGATTATTTTTTTAAGAGAAGTAAATAACAACTTTTCAATACGAAAAATAATTGCCGTTTTCAGAAATTTCACTTTTCAATCATTATCAAGATCGAAGAATAGTTGTTAATTAGCAAAAAGCAGGCGCGAAAATATTAGTGAGATTTAGTTATTGTTAAACTCATTTAATTATCACTCGGCAACCATTAAACAAAGCAAAAATATCTAAATACTGGCTCTTAATACCGCTTGTTAATCAATTTAACGATTTGATTGGCGCTTGACTCAAAACTGCATTAATTGCACAAACCGTTTTTGAGACCTTATGCTTTTCACGTTCTTAGTTTGCTTGGCTGCCCTCCAAACGAAAATAAAAATACAAACACAAAGCAGTCATACCTGCCAGGGTATGCCAGAGCAAGCCGTGCGGCTGAAACCAGGACTGTGGATCACATAAAAAATTACCCGTGCGCGAAGCCCACCAAAAAAAACTCGCCAATAGAATACTAAACACGCCTGCAAACCAAAGCCCTTGTGCCCGACGGGTTCCGAGTAAAATTTTTCCCGTTTGTCGCCACAATACGATTTCACAAATTAAATAAGCAACAACCAAAATCATGATATTGACGAACGAGTCCATACGTGTATGTAGCCAAGCAAACAAAACCAAACAAAGTGGGTAACCGATCCAAAACACACTTTGTTTTTTTGTCAGGCGCAATAACGAATAAAAAAACAAAAACGCCGTAAACACATACATGGAAACACCGTCGATGAAACCGCCCCATTCAGTCATGGATGCATGAAACCATGGACTGCCTAGTCCAAGAAATAACACCGCGAAAATATATAAGTCGGGTATCCAGGTATGCGAGCATAGATAATTCGGGGCTTGTGCGGGTAGATATTTTTTTCGATCATAAAAAATAATAAACGCAACCAATAAACTAGTGAAAACAGCATATAGATTGGACCATGTGTTCACCACCTGGCGCACACCCGGCTTATGCTGCAATACATCGTCTAGATTAAACGCTTCGCAAAAACAATGATTCGGTGTGTAGTGAATGCAAGCGCTAGGCTCGCCCGGCCATCCATGGACAATAAAATAACCGAGACCACCAAGATTAATTACAACGCCCAGACCCCAAACTCCAAATCCACGTATTGGTGATTTCATGTTGCTGATCCTTGTTACTTTTGAATGCTGCAATCGAAACCTATCTCACTTATAGGGTGAGGGCTATGTTTTGTCAATTATTCTTCAAAGAAACACAAAAATATATGCTAGGAATAGTAAGGAAGACTTTTC
>JAOUJM010000239.1 GCA_029883265.1 Gammaproteobacteria bacterium | reverse complement strand
TTGAAACAAGACGATATGGCCATTCGCCAGGCTTGGCAAACCGGTACGCCTTTGGGGAACAATCGGTTTAAAGAAAAAGTTGAAAAAGTATTAAAAACCAAAGTCGGTTTTGCCCTGCGGGGTAGGCCGAAGAAGTTAGAGGAGAAAGTTGTACGAAAAAATCAATCAGGAAAAGGGCTCTGACCCCTATATTCGATTTTTTATGGAGATGAATAAAATGAAAATTAAGTTATTAACGGGTTTGATATTGTGTTGCGTCATACAAGCAGTTAATGCTGGAATAGATTGTACGAGTAAGGTTAAAGATGTTTATGTGGCAAATGATCAAGTTTTTATAATACTAGAAGATGGTGGTGGAACATCCATCGATAGTCTGAAACCACAGCTACAACAATATGCGCTATCTGTTGCACTGACATCGATGACTACAAATAAATATGTAACTACGCGTACTGAGACAAGTGCAGATTGTAATACAGTATCCTTTGATCTCAAAGGAATCTATTTGCATAGAGATGCAAAGACAGCCAACTATTAACATTGATGTGGGATTTATTGTGCATCGGTAAGAAATGTCATAACAATAACAAAACCCTTGTTGGAAGAGTGCTTGTGAAAAAAATCATAATTTTGATGTTAGTTTTTCTGATTACAGAAAAAGTTTTTGCTCAGTCTTTTTCAGTTCCGTCAACAATATCTGGTGTGACTATTGGTCCATCCCTGGCGCGTGTTTATTTAACTGATTTGTCGGGTGGTTTTGAAAGTTGTACTGTGGCAGAAAAGAAGAACGCCTATTCATTTGATCCTTCAATAACTGGTAACGAATTTATGCTTTCAGCAATACTGAGTGCAAAAGTTTCAAATCAGAAAATAATGTTTCAGAGTATCGATTGTTACATGGGGTATTCAAAAATCACCCATGTTTATTTTTGTGATACAGATCGTTGTGAATAGTGGGAGAGTGATATGTCTAGAAGAATTATATACACCATTTTATTAATAGTCCTATGTATTTTATCTGAAAATATATTTGCCAACGCGGATATCTACGGGAAGGTGACACGTGTATGGTCTACGGTAGGATCAAATGGCTACAATATTTTTCAAATTAGTGTTTCCAAAATTGTCCAATTCGGTGGTTCAAATACCTGCACTGATGAAGGAAAAATTATGATTGGTGACACGGTTCGTGTTTTTGGAGACTTGACTTACAGTGCAGAAAACGCATTCCAAATACAAAGACATTACTCACTTTTGTTAACCGCTGTGACAACTGGAAAAGAGCTTATGTTGTCTTCTGCGGGTTGTAATGGCGATTATCCTACTTTTTATCAACTCACAATTAGCTCACTGTAAGGATCGCATGTACTACTCACCGATATCTAAAAATGTCGGAGATATTGAATTAAACAAAACAAAATTATTTAAATAGATCGAAGAAGTTCGAGGAGAAATCACAATGCGCATCATAACATTATTGTTATTAATTATTATTAGCATATCATATACCGGAAATGTTTATTCAACTGAAAAACGTCGTAAGGATATTCAGATTGTACGTATTCATCCAATGGCAGCGAACCGCCCTGGTTCTCCGAACACCCAGAATATAACCCGTATTTACGTTGATACTGCACCTTGGGAAAACTCCTCTTGTCGGCAAGATGCTGCGGACTTGATGAAAGTTGATACTCATCTGCTATCTTCTTTGTTAATGGCTTGGAGCACAAATAAAAAAATAAGCATCATTGTTGATGATGCGCTTACTCCTGCTGATACCGTCTGCCAAGTCGTTGCACTATTTATAGAGTAGGCGAAAATAAGCATGTTGAAACAATATCTTGATTGAGATAGACAATTTAGATCAGGAGATTAAGGTGGTATGAAGAAATATTCTTTTCATAATTATTGGATTTATATAAAGGGCCTAAAGAGGTTAGAACCCTCGCTTCGCACGCCTTTTTCTTTTGAGTGACGCAATGTTTTTGGTTTGCTCTTGAGGAAGCCGCTCAATCCAGATATGTGAATGAATCAGCGGAAGTTATGATTGTTATAAGTTTATGGGCAGCAGTGGCTTCGAGGCATATTCTTGCTAACAATGTTAGTAGGGAATGAGTCGTAAGTATGCCGCATAAATGGAATGACCAACTATTTTATCGTATTTGGTTTGGCGACTTTTTCTACAAAGAGAATACATTATGAACAGAATTATTATTAGATGCTGGAGGCTTACATTTGCTCCATTTTTTCTATTTTTTCTATTATCAAGTAACTCGGAAGCAGGATTAAAGAGTGTGATTGATTCTGTAACATTTTCAGCTGGTAGTGCGTATGTCATGATTGGCTCAGCAGGTGATATTTTTCAGCGTGGCGTATTGCCGGGTGGCATGACTGAGCCTAATCACACTTCGCTAATCGGAATGGATGTTTGTAGTATTGATACGCCTAATTGTTGTGAATTCGATTTTATTTGCGGAACCAATATTGATGATTTACTTTTGATTCATAATCTTAGTGATACAAAAGAATTGACAGACTATTTAGTAAACGAAATTTCGAATGTGGCTTCAAACCCAAGTCGCATTGTTGAACTACCATTAATTGGAGATATTTTATATTTAGTTTATGTTGAGTATATGCATAACAATGTGGACGATGGGACAGTGGCTATTAGTTTGCCAGCTTTTTTCATTGATACTTTCCAGGACTATTTTCGCATAGATTTGACAGGTGTGAGGATTGCAGAATCGACCAAACTTAATTTGGGACCAAACAAGGAAAATGCAATTACAGATTGCATGAAAGTATACTTTCCAGAGCAAAGTGGTGTTATAAGTGAAATCAAACAAATTAGTGATGACATTAGTTTATTTCCCCATTTGCAATGGCTTTTGCACGAACTAAGGCATGCAGAACAATGCGTGGGTGTTGGTGGGCGTGACACTTATGCGAAACGTTGGTTTTCAAATGTTGCGAGCGTTGTTGTCAATGATCCAATCTTACTTTTGACCACAATCTTAGGGGTCTCGCCAGGAGTTATCCATGATTTAATGCCTATGGAGCAGGATGCAAATAATTTTGCCAATGCGGTAGTGAATGGTGAAGCGTTGACCGTGGCTGAGAGCGATGGCGTTACAACGGCAATTATCTCATTATTGTTAAACAACTAGTAGAGATACTTTGAAACTCAATTGGAGATAGTTTCAAGATGAAAGCTATGAATGAAAGTTGTTATAGCGAAGTTTTACATAGGATAGGTTTAGCAATATCAACATTATTCTTTGTAACGGCGTGCAGTTGTCCTGATTCGGAGTATCGTAATTATACTGCAAAAGTATATATCCAAAATACGCTAGATAATTCAGTAACGATCAATCTGCGAGTGGATTATGATTCGGAAACGGATTCGGAGTACCGATACGCGAGTGCAAATATTCCTGCAGGAGAACAACAAGTAGTAGAAATAGAGACAAGAGCATTTGGAAACTGGCGTCACGGACACTCTGATTGTATGCCGATGCTGCAATATGGCAATGAGGAGTACCAACATGAGGCGGAATTTTCAGTTGATACCATCGCAACCTATTCAATTTGTCAAACGTATGAATTCAGAAATGGAATTTCACGCTTTACATATTCTATTTTGGATTTTGAAACAAATTGTCCAGAGAATACTTTTAAAATTAAATCTGGATGGACAAGAGAGTAAAGGAGTAATGGGAAGATTGAAAGCTCCCCCATCTTAACAGCTACTTTTAGTAGCAGTTGAAAACTTTTGTTAATGTTCAGAGAAAATAATGAAGTTTAAACTTATGTTTTGGTCTACGATTCTTCTACTTGGGCTTGTAACAAGTGCATACGCTGAACAGTCCACATATGCAAAAAAATTACGACTATTCAAGCTAATGAAGAAAAATCGACTGAGAGGGAACAAAGAAAAACAATTATAAACCGAAATGGTTTTGTCCAATGTGGCAGGCTGAAAAAGTATGAGGATGAAGTTATATGAAGAGTGTGAAATTAATTAATAGAATGTTGTTACTTTTTGTTATGTTTATTGCATGTTCCTCTGTAGAAGTCGTAGCCGCAGAACAAACGGCAGGTAAGATAACTGAAGTTGTAACTTTTTTGTCCGGTGATGTTCTTCTAAGAATGGACACACCTGTTGAGGGTTGTGATGCTGGTTATTGGTTTTCAAAATCGGATGCAGCTGGATACGAGGGATTTTTAAGTTCAATTTTTTCTGCTTATCACGCAAAATCTAACATTAGATTATGGGGTGATGATACAAAATATTGGTCCGGAGATTCCACGAACAAATACTGTAAGCTTGGCTGGCTTGTTCTTGCGAAATAAATCTATCAGTCGATAATAAGGAGGACAGAGTCTGAGAGAGCCTCTTTTGGAAAAATTGATTATGGATTAGCAGTGGTTTTACTGTAAATTACAATAAAGTGGATTCAATTTCTGCAATATTAGTTTAGAGGTTAGGAAAAAATGAAAAAAATTATATTAACAACAAGCATTCTTCTTGTACTTTCTACGTACTTTAATGTTTCAATAGCACGCGGAACAGCAAGTTCTTCTGTAGTTGCAAGTATTGGTTTTGGGCCCTATTATGACAACTATTGTAACTCTACATCTTGTGTTTTTGTTGCCGTAGATCCGCCACCTACACAAGTTCAGGGTGACTGTGCTAATTATAGCACTGGGTGGCATTTTGTAATCGATACATCAAACGATACAGGTAAACAATCTTTGTCGGCCTTGCTTACGGCGCACTCAACTGGTCGAAGAATAAGTATTGAAGGAAGTGGTTATTGTAAAACTGCAAACTCAGGCAAGACTGAAGATTTGTATTTCTTAATTTTAAAAAAATAAAGCTAACACATCAATGTTGCTGGTAGACTGAACGTTTGATAATCAAATCAAGCGAGCTAGTTTTTTTGTAACCAATATCGCCAGGTGATAAGAATTAGCAGCTTAAAAAATTACTTCATGGATTTCAAAGTGGTGATTATATCCTTTGATTTGATTAAAAGAGTTTTTTTTATTTTCTGCGTTAATGCATCTAAATTATTCAAATCCGGTTTATCAACTAACACGACTTCAAAAATAGAGTATTGCGGCATGTCAACTTGTTTAATCCATTTTGTCTTTTTTAACAGATTCCAATACTTCTCTTGAACGTCTTTGGTTTGACCAAGCAGCCAAAGTTCAAATTGCATTTTTTCGTGATTCAGTACCAGACCGAATTTTAATTTCAATTGATTTAAATAATCATTGGATAAATAGAAATAAGTATAGTCCATATACCCCTGAAATATGTTTCCGCAAGACAAATTGGGCTTTAATTCTTTTGAAAATTGTGTCTTCAGTGTTTGAACATACTTAACCAGTTCTGTGTAAGCGACTTGAATGTCGCCTTGGTCTAACGCCTTTTTATAAACCGAGACGAAGTGATTTAAATCTTTAGATTTCATAACAAAGTCCTTGTATGTTGAGTGCAACTAAACCATTCAAAAACAGTTTCCTGGTGTGACACTCAATCATTTTCAGATTTTTAGTTTTATGGGCATTCGTTTACCAAGCCATACGCTACTGATAACCAAGAGTGCGAACACCATGGTTGTGTTGTCAATAACTTCGCCAAGTAACAACATCGAAGCAAATAGAGTAACAAAAGGCTGTAACAATTGTGCCTGACTAACTCTAGCAATTCCACCCAGGGCTAAACCTTTGTACCACACAAAAAACGCAAAGAGTTGACTGACCAATGATAAATATAAAAAACTTGCAATACCGGCTACTGAAATAGTTGATAAAGAGTCGGGCGCGTAATTTATCGCGGGTAAAATTATAAACGGAAGCGATAAAACAAGTGCCCAACAAATAACTTGCCAGCCACCCATTTGCTTTGAGAGATTAGCGCCAACGGCATAGCCAATAGCGGCTGATAATACTGCACCCAATAAGGCAACATCTGCTATTTGTATGCCTCCTGAGCCTTGAATCAATGAGTATAAAACAACTAAACAACAACCAATAACAGCGACTATCCAAAACCAAAACCCAGGCCTTTCATTGCTAATTAGCACCGCGACCAATGCCGTGGCTAAGGGTAAGACACCCATCACAACACCACCGTGAGACGCCGGCACATGCAACATTGCCCACGATGAAAATAGCGGAAAACCAATAACAACGCCAAGTGCGACCACCAATAGTTGGTATATCTGATTTCGATTGGGTATCTTTTGGCGAAACCAAAGCAGAAGAATTGCTGCAAAAATCGCCGCTAGTACAGCACGGCCTAAGCCAATAAATATTGGATCAAGAAAAGGAATGACGATTTGTGTTGCAGGCAAGGTTAAGCCGAAGGCACTAATCCCAGTGACCCCTAAAAACATTCCTTTGGTTTCATTTTTCATTGTATTTTTCTTAATCGTGGTTGTTTGGCAGTAGTTTACAGATAATTTGTAAGTAGTAAACTTAGTTCCATTGCTTTGGGCAAACACGTAAGAAAGATGCTGCACTGACAAGCTCTGGATTATTATTCGTCGAGTGGTTGCTGGAAGCCAAAGCTTTCACGCCATTCTCCAAGTCCGTTTTTTGAGTTAAAAATTGCCTAGAATTCCAACACCAATTGGCTGCTCCAAGAATAAAGCCATAGTTTTCACGAAAGAATAAGGGGCAACGCTTTTTGATACACCAAAGCTAACAGCCTGGCACACCCTAGGCAAACCAGCGGCATAAAGAGAAGATAAAAGATGTTTTGAAAATCAAAGTTGGCTAGACTCAAAGGGGTAAAGCGAAGAAGTTAGAGAAGGAAGTTGCATAAAAAAATCTAGTTTGATCAATTTGGCTTAGAACCTTTTAGTTGCGGACGCATATGTTTAAAATTTGACGTGAGTTTGCGTAACTATAAATAATTAGAAAAATAGAAAACAAGCTTAGGCTTTACTTGTTTTCTATCTTGCAATATGCAAA
>JAOUJM010000498.1 GCA_029883265.1 Gammaproteobacteria bacterium | reverse complement strand
TGAGAATGCCAGTGCTGTTCGTGGTGGACGTTTGTATGATAATTGGTGGCAGGAAATGCAGAACAGCGATGTTCAGGTGCAAGCACCCGTGAGTCGTAATCCCATATTTGATACTTGGAATGTGAGCCGAGTGGTATCCGGCACAGACGGTTGGCGTTGCGCCACTTGTCATAGCTTTGCTTATAGTGGAACGGGTATTTTAGCAACCGATACAGATGCAGATAATCTCTTATTACGCATAGAGCAACGTCGCGCAAGTTTAGGTTCAGAAACTGAATTGCAAAACCAGATTTATTTATGGATCAAAGAGGGTAGTGGCAATGTACATAATTATGGAACGTCTCAAGCATTATTGCCGACAATATTGAGTGAATCAGAACTTTGGGACTTAACCAAGTTTCTTCTTGAAGCCATACAGGTGACTGTCGACAAAATTGATCCGCAAAGTAAAACTATTTTGATTAATACTGACCCCGACGTGACCGGTGCTCAATTATATACCGGGCAAAGTATTAATACCGTTAATTGCACCACTTGCCACGGAATCAGCGGACAACAGGTTGCAGGTTTTGATATTTTTCAATTGGCCGTGGATAATCCTTGGCGTTTTGTGCATAAAACCCGGTTTTCGCAAACCGTGAATTCAAAAATGCCAGCATTAGAAGGCATTGGGGACGTGAGCGTCGAACAAATCTATAGTCTATTGGCCTATGCCAGACAACAATTTAATACGCGCTAGTGTCTTATGCTAAAGATGGTTTTTTTCCGAAGCCGAGCAAGATAAGAAACAATAAAGCAATTGCAATTGATAAAGCCATAAACCAATTTAAACCAAATGCGCTGGGTAAGTAACCGCATAACAAAGCCACTGCGGCAACACTAATTGAATAAGGAATCTGTGTTCGTACATGATCAAGGTGGTCACATTGACTGGCGATGGAACTCATGATGGTGGTGTCTGAAATCGGTGAGCAATGATCACCAAAAATAGATCCATCTAAAACGGCGCCAAGACTAATCATTGTGACCAAGCCATACATGCCGCCATCCAATTCGACAGCAAGTGGTATCGTGGTGGGAATGAGAATGGCCATGGTGCCCCAACTTGTGCCCGTACTGAATGAGGTAAGTGCTGCGATCAAGAAGAGTAATGCCGGAAACCACAACGGGGACAACACCTCACTAAAAATCCCAACCAAAAATTCTGCAGTATTCAAGTCATCACAAGCGGATTTTAACGACCAGGCTAGAACTAATAAAAACATGGGGAACAAACTAGAGCGTACGCCAGTAAGGGCGGCGTTTTTTATGCTTGAGTTATTAAGTTTGGCGACCCATTTTGCGCATGCCATTGCCAGCAATAAACCAATCAATGCAGCAAGCACCAAAATAGCGGTATTATGTTTTGCTTGGGAAATAACATCACGCCAATCCGATAAACTGAAAATCGCTAACCAGGATTGGTTGAGCTTATGTAAACCACCACCGTCGATCCATAAACCCGCTAATAAAATAAATAACAAGCTGCCTAGCGGTAATAGGGCGCTAATGGCTTTTGCATGGGCGTGGGCATCAGGTTCGGTTAGCGTAAATTGCAGTTTTTGCAGGGAAGTGTCAATGTTGCGGTGAGTGTGACCACTAGTTCGAGCGCGATTTTCGGCCGTATACATGGGACCAAAGTCGCGTTGCATAAAAATCGAGAGAAATACAAAAATCAGCATCAATATGCAATAAAAACGAAACATGAGCGCAT
>JAOUJM010000238.1 GCA_029883265.1 Gammaproteobacteria bacterium | reverse complement strand
TGGCTAAAACCGCATAGATTTTAATTTTCATGATTACTCCCCATTAGAACTATTATTCTTTAGCAAAACAGTTTAGTTTTATTTTATCATTAGCGCAAACTGGAAAAGTCCACCCTAGTCATCACAAGGGTGGACGGTGATTTTATTCTGTTGCTTGCCATTTGATTCGTTGATGCGATAAGGTGTGGCGGCGAATCTGCCACGGCCAATATAAAATCGGTCGTAAGGATTGTTGCTCGCTATAGTGATAAGTTTGATCCAGATAATGCTCAGAATCCGGATTGTTTGATTCTGAGTAAGTCAATAATCCACGGGCTACTGGTCCGTGTTTATTGAAACCCACCACCATCATCCAACTCGAACCAAAACGAACCTGATAGCCTGCGTTAGTTAAACCTGAACGCAGTGGTTGATTGTTTAAAACATCTAATACCGGTGAGTAGTTATATTGTGGAAACAAGGATAAATCACCGTGTAAAGAATGTGAGAACACATTAAAGCCACCTTCGGCATGATGACCACCAGGCCAGGCTATTCGTTCACCGCTAGGGCGGCCATCGACTAAACTGCGTTCAACAAATTGCACATCGCCCATAGTACTTTGCAAATCCCAACCACTATTCTGCAAGTTGGCAACTGCACGGGCGAGTGTAGTTAAGACGTTCGGATCTGTGCTTAAACCACTGGGTGTGTTGAGTGGATTATTCGCATCAAATTCTGTTGTTAAGAAATTACGATTAAACATATAAGCAAATTCACGAAATATGAGTCCACCTACACTGGATTTGTTTTGCGTACGATCCCATTGAGCGAGAATTTGGCAGGCAGTTGCAATATTCACATTGATGCTTGCATTGAGACTGATAGGCGTTTCGCCCTGTTGCATGCATTGTTGCACAAGTTGATCCAAGACAAGTTCTGCCAAATAGGTGCGATTGGAAAATAAAGCATCCTCAACTTCCATGGCATTAAATTTATTATCGTCGCCCGCGCTTTCATGAATCAAAGTTAAACCCATACGAGTGCGAAACGATTGCATCGCGTTTGCAGGCCCATACAATGGAGAGTTTTGTGCAATAGGATGTTCCAAGTTAGCCAGCCAATAAGAATCATTGGAATTTTGCACATAATCCTGATTTTCAGATTTTGGTACGCGTTCATATGGAATTGCTTGATCGTATATCATGACACTGAGATGGCCCGGTAAAACAGTAATGCCGTAAGTATCGTGTATGGCTTTAAATTCAGGATGATTGACCAGTGTTGCTAAGGCTTGTGGTGACAAGTCCGGTACGGGTGAGTCATCAATATAAAAACTATTACCCGCTTTGTCGGCATAAATAGTATTATTGAAAATAATGCCATTAAAATCTTTGAAAGCTTGTTTGAATGTTTGTAAATTATTGGCGGTGTTTAATGCTAGCCATTGATCGAGAATTTCATTGACGACTAAATTAATATCTTTGATCACAAATAATTGTTCACTGTCCCACGGCAACAAACCATCAACTTCGAGTATCGGACCAAGATCTGTGTAATAAATGGTTTTCTGGAATGGCACAATAGCAGTACCAAGATTAACATCGACATAAACCGTTTTGCTTTGAACTTGATGCACC
The DNA here is from genome assembly GCA_029883265.1 of Gammaproteobacteria bacterium. Taxonomy (GTDB): domain Bacteria; phylum Pseudomonadota; class Gammaproteobacteria; order S012-40; family S012-40; genus JAOUJM01. Next base: position 5,411 of record JAOUJM010000238.1, on the reverse strand, counting down.
GTATCGTCAATCACATATGACATTTTATTGCCTGGCACTAAAGCCATGCGATAAATCACCAAATGTTCCGCGGATGAAAACGTATGTGACCATGCAATGTTTTGATTAAAACCAATATTGACTATGCCTGGCATACCGACAATTGATGCACCGGCAACATTTAACACACCGGGAATAATTGCCTGATGTTGCCAAAATCGTAAATTGCCAGTGTGAGGGAAATGGGGATTGCCGAGTAAAATCCCTTGTTTGTTTTGCGAGCGCTGTTTACCGATGCCCCATGCATTAGAGCCTAAACTTAGATTGCGCATATCGGGTAAATCTTTGGGTTTGCTCATGGGTGCCAACGAGGGTGTTACTCGCGCACGGCTACGTGCGCCGATGGTTGTGGATGCTAGTGCCGGCGTGGGCATCCATTCATTAGCAGATTCTGGATGTGCATATAAGATGGGTTGTAAAAAATTGGCAGAACTGCCGAGTATGCCAACAAAATACATATTCGTTAAGAGGTCGATTGGTGTGATCGCCTGCAACCAAGCTTGATTACGACAGGCTTGCGAAATTCGACTTGGTTCTGTTTGCGCTTCCACTAAGAACTGGTTATAGCCTTTACTAAAGCCACTGAGTAGCGCGCGACTGTTTTCTGATAAAGTTTCAATATTCTGTTCAGCGAGTTCACGTAAACCTAAGGCTTTTATGGCGAAATCACTGCCGATATTCAAGTTATCGCCGGGATGAACATCGGGACCAAAATAACGGGATCGCTGGCTATTGCTACGTACAACTGAGTCAGCCAATATACAGATATGATCTTCTGCTTGCGCATAACCATTGCCAAAAGCCAAACTTTCCAAATTATCGGCCTTAATATGTGGTACACCAAAATCCGTACGCCTAATATCCGCTTGCAAATCGCCATCGGGATCAAAAGCAACCAAGGTTTTATGTGAGTCACATGCATTAATTGACAGTGTGAGTATTAAAATGAAAAGTATATTCCTAAACATGCGGTTACTCCCTGTAAGTTGTGCTTGTTTGTAGTTGCACGAATTCTAACAACTACTATAAAAGCCAAGCATTTATTGAAAGTGTTATTTAAGTTAAGATGTCAGTGTATTTTTATTAATAATTTAGTATAGGTTTAAAGTTGGTGCTAAGCCATATCAAACATCTAGCGGTAACAAATAATGAGCAATGTTATTCCCTTTAAAAAGAAAAAACTGAGCGAAAAGCACAAAGGAAAAAGTTTGTGCAAGAGTGGCTTTCATAAATGGGAAATCCTCACCGCGCAACAATTCGATGTGAAACAGGGTAAGCTAGTCACGGCATATCGCTGTAGTCGTTGTGGCGCGACAAAAACCCAAGCCAACTAGATTGAAGCGATTAGCCAAAATGGAATGATCGCTAGAATACTTGCACACAGTGTTGAAACCAGCCATAAGCTGAAATTCGACTGGGCTAAGGATTCCGGGTTTAGTGGCTGAGTGGGTTCATTCATGTCAATCGCTCCAATAAATAATACTTACAAGATTGAAACACTGCAGGCGAATGGAGGTGTTACTTTTGTTTCGGATTAATGAAGCGCAGGCTGGTTTTGGCGTAATCGCAGAAAAATCTGCATAATCACTTTGTTAAATGCCACTTGGCCTTTGGATTGACCATATTTGAATTTTAAGTGTCGTTCTAACTCATCCTGCCATGCCGGAAAATTAATGACTTGCTCGCCGTGTTCATTAATATGAATTTCATCAACTAGACTCACTTGGTGTTGCTCAACTGAATCGGAATTGAGTGCAATGATTTCGAAGGCTTTGTCTAAATCAGTTTCCATTTCCGGCCATGGCTTTTTAAGCTCTTCCTTATAGGCTTCAAAGCTTTGTGCGAGTAATTGATCTAATTGTTGTTTTTCTATAATCATTGTTTTGCCCACGAATTTGAGTATTAAACTGAGAGCCTAGTATAACATGAGCATGGCAAATCATGGCAGTGAATAAAACATTCAAGATTTTTTCTAAGAATGAATCTTATGTTGAGCGGGAATAAAGTTTGTACATAAGAACATTTGGCTTTGAAATGCGACACTTAGGTCGATCAAAGTTAGCATTTTAATAAAAGTTATTCATAGTCTCCACAAAGTTTTCTTTGTGTCGGACAAAAGTTTGCATTTAGAAGTGTCGCTCATCGATGATAATATTTTTCCTTTGAAAATAGTATAAAGAGTTAAAGTAAGCACAGTTTAAACTGTGCTTGCCAAAGAAAAGAATTCGACTGCAGTATCAGTCAATTATGCAAATTGTTGGCTATAGCTTAGTAAGCGCGCAGTGTTTTGCTGGGGTAGGCTAGTGGGCGCTTATGATGAATGGAGAAGAAGCCTTCAATAAATATTTTTAACTTTGGGGTGAGTATGAAAATGGTGGTGACTCATAACAATGCATCAACACGGGCTCGCTAAACCGCTCGTCGGATACGAAATAGAATTAGGATAAAGAGAAGAAATATTTCATACTATAGCGTTCAAGACTGAAGATAATTTTGTGTAATTGCTTATCATAAACCCACAAAAGGGAGATAAGCGATATGAACAGAAAGGAACTGGAAGCGTTTGCCAAGGAAACGGCAGAAAGTACTAAATCTGAAAAGGATCTGAGTGATTTCACCAAGATGCTGAAGAAAATCCCCGTCGAGGCAGCGCTCAATGCTGAACTCGACGAGCACCTGGGCTACGACAAACACCAGGCCTCAGACAACCCAAACAGCCGTAACGACTACTCCACAAAAACCTTGATGACCGATGATGGCTCGTTTGAGGTGGATGTGCCACGAGATCGCGACAGTAGTTTCGAGCCGCGTATTGTCAAAAAACAGCAAACTCGATTGACTGCAATGGATGAAAAACTACATTGGCTCTACGCCAAAGGCCTGACCATGCGCGAGATCGTCGCCACCTTCAAGGAAATGTATGACGCTGATGTTTCACCAACATTGATTTCCAAAGTCACCCATGCGGGCATTGAGAAAGTCGTCGAATGGCAATCGTGTCTGCTCGATCCGGTTTACCCAATAGTTTATCTCGATTGCATTGTGGTGAAAATCCGGCAAGATAAGCGCGTTATCAATAAATCCATTTACCTTGCCTTAGGCATCAACATGGAAGGCCAAAAAGATTTATTGGGCATGTGGCTATGTGAAAACGAAGGCACGAAATTCTGACTCAACGTGCTCACCGAACTGCAAACCCGTGGTGTGCAGGATATTCTTATCGCGTGTGTTGATGGACTCAAAGGATTTCCTGACGCGATACAAGCGGTGTTTCCGCAAACGCAAATCCAATTGTGTATCCTGCATATGGTGCGAAACACCGTGCGTTTTATACCCAGCATATTCTAAAATCAAGTGCACCACTGTATCCTAAAACCCAAGAAAGATCACTAAAGGAGCAGTAAGCAATGACCAATCATTATCAGCATTTAAACTATACCATAGCTGGGAAAAAGGTTCCGTGGAGCAAGTCAACGGCTTAATCCGACGATTTTTTCCGAAAGACACCAACTTTAGTGAAGTGTCTGCAAGTCAAATCAATCGCGTTGAAAAACTTCTCAACAATCGACCCAGAAAATGTTTAAATTATCAAACACCCTACGAGGTGTTTAGAAAAGCTTGTGGTGCACTTGCAGCTTGAATGTGGCTCACAATGATTTGACTATCATTGATCGTGCCGTCTTCGTTGATGTGTTAATGCAAGACCAGACCCCATTACGCATTTCATCATGTATCGTGCCGTCTTCGTTTTGAATGGGCGCATCAGGATCGGTTTGACCCGGTGTGCCGCCTTGGTAATACGGGCGCCCTAAAAGGTGCTGTAGGTTTTTAGAATGGTATTTTATTGAAATATACAAATAGCATTATTTTGTAATCACCAGCGACGAATAAATGTTGAAACGATTTTTATAGTTTCATTCTTCATTGACTTGATGCCGATTGCTACAAGTAACAAATAAATTGCTACTAGGCCAAATATTAGAAACAAAACCGACATTGCCACCTTTCGCCAATCACCACCATGGCTGACACCACTTTCAAAAACAACTTTTCCGCTGCTTTCCGTTATATTTATTATCCAGTTTAACTTGTTTATTGAATTGTATTGATAGAAAAGGTGATAGCTGGATTTAGAATTGCAAAGCTTCATAAATCGCTCCGCGTAAGTAGAGTTGACCGAGACACGAAAGCTTACATCGTCTACGATGGAATCTATTGTAAAATGGTTGCTTATTCCTAAATTATTTGAATAGCTATTAGCTGTGCACTTCGAAATTTCTCCGACAGCTTCCATAAGGGTGGTTCTATCCATTTCATTTTTCCAGATATCATAGAATTGGATCGTAATATATCCTAGAGCAAGTGACAATGCGAAGGATATCCATCTAAGTAGTGCTTTAATTCTGGTTTCTGAGACCACAGTCAAAGTCATTGCTCTACGTCAGATCGGTAGCAAGAGTCACAACCGCTATTAGGCTGTTGACTAGGACTGCGTGCAGACATACTTTCCTGAAATGAATCGAGTGCATTATCAGCAACAGAACTCGAAAGCGCTGACTTAATTTCTCCTTTTACAGCTTTGCTAACACCTTGACTTAGTCCAATGTTTCCAAGTGACTCTGACAATCCTTCTTGCATAGATTTTCGATTCTCCTTAGGCTCCGTAGCGTTCATTACGGAATCCCCTAGAATAGCTGCGCTACTAGTAGTTATTCCAGTTGAAAGAGCCGCTTGCTTGCCTGTCATTGTACCTATTTGTACTGCTTTTGCTGCAACTTTTAAATACGCCCCGCCGAAAGCGCCTGTCGCACCAGCTACTAGTGTACGACCAATATTAAACTCCGCTCTTTTTCCTGCCTTAATCTCTTTATACTGAGCATACGCATCAGCACCCGCGGAAATCGTTCCTAGTATGAGTGGAACCCAATTTCCATCAGGGTCTTTCATTAATACTGGGTTATTTCTCGCATAGGAATACAATGAAATATTTCCAGTTTCAAAAACACCATTTGCTAATGGTTTTTCGCCATTTCTGCCAGGTAAATATTTCTCTAAAATAGGATCCGGACTAATCCAAGTACTCACTCGTGGATCGTAGTAACGCGCTCCGAAATAGTAATAACCGGTTTCTGAATCTAACTCTTTCGAGGTAAACAAATACGGCGTGACTTTATTGTTCCCACCTTCTTGATACCACGTCTCACCAAACGGGAAGTACTCGACGTGTTCATGTATGTCGCCATCTTCATCGGTCACATAGCTGGTTGAACCGAGGTGATCCGGATGGAAAAAGTATAGCTGATCATCCGTCGGTCCGATCACGATGATTTGTGCATCATGTATCGTGCCGTCTTCGTTTTGGATGGGTGCAT
>JAOUJM010000034.1 GCA_029883265.1 Gammaproteobacteria bacterium | reverse complement strand
TGATGAGCTATGTCGTCGAGGGGTAGAACCGGTGATTCTCGACGCCAAGGGCTCGTTCAACTGGCGATACCTTTTGGCTCTGCGTCATCTAATAAAAACCGAGCGGGTGGAATTAATTCAGGCCCATCTATTAGGCTCAAATGTATATGCCTCGCTCGTTGGTCTTATTACCGGTGTGCCGGTGATTTCCACATTTCATGGGGCTGTAGATATTGGTTCAAATGAACGCTTTATGGGGCTCAAGTTTGCGGCTATTAATTATGGCTCAAAATCGATTGTGGCGGTTTCTGAGAGCTTAAAACGAGAGCTGTTAACCAGGACTCCGATCAAGCCAGCAAAGCTTAAAGTTATTTACAACGGCGTTAAAATTGAATCCTTTGACCGTCCCCATGAACAGCAGTTGCGACAACAGTTCTCCTGGTCAAAAGATGACATCATTGTTGGCAGTTTGGGAAATATTCGGCCAGCAAAAGGTTACGACATTCTACTTGAGGCTGCCGCCTTAGTTAAACAACAACAGCCAAACATTCGTTTTGTCATTGCCGGGCAGGGTAGTGGTCGGCTTTTTGAAAAACTAGAAAAAATGCGAAGTGACTTAGGTCTGGAAGCTACGGTTATGTTTCTCGGTTTCAACGACGATCCGGCTAAATTTCTTGCTAATTTAGACTATTTCTTATTGGCATCTGTTACGGAAGGATTCTCGATTGCTACCATACAGGCCATGGCTAGTGGCGTTCCCGTGCTTGCCACACGCAGTGGTGGACCTGAGGAGATTTTAAATCATGGGGAGACCGGCTGGTTAGTGGAAGCTAACTCCTCACAGGCTATTGTTGATGGGTTGACGATACTCATGGGCGATGAAACCCAGTGTCAAAACATGCTTAAACAAGCCAAAGTACATGTGGCCCAGGTTTTTAGTCTGCAAACTATGCTTTCTCAGTACCAGGCCTTGTATTAGTCCATTTGACGGATCGGTGAAACGGCTGGCGTCGTGTTATTCTACAAATTTAGCGAAGCATTGGGTTGTCTAGTTAGTCGTGTATGTATATGAGCGCAATTGATCGTAATTCGCCTGGTGGGGAAGAAATAACAGTGAAATGGTTAAAAAAAAACTATGGCTCTAAACGAGGCTTTGTTGCGGCACATTGGCACCGGCTAAAATACTATCTGGGCCTCTATAAGCGATTTAAAGTGGATTGGTCGCGTGTCGATAGGGTTATATTCGTCTGTACCGGTAATATTTGTCGTAGCGCCTATGCGGAAGTGGTTGCTCGTTCACATCAATTAAACACAGCTTCCAGTGGCATTTGTGCACGCGTTGGTGCAAGTGCCAATCAATCCGCTATTGCAATGGCTGAAAAGCGGGGATTTGATTTGACTCAACATTCGACGACCCCTGCCATGTACGATACTTATGGAAGCCGAGATTTGTTAGTTGCAATGGAGCCATGGCAAGCGGAACTTTTATTGAAACATATGAGCGCACAAACGCAAGTGACATTACTTGGTATGCATGGGTTTCCACGAATGCCCTATTTACCTGATCCATATGGTCAATCAGACGATTATTTCAATCACTGTTTTCAACTAATAGAAAATTTTGTTAATGAAATCGAAACAAAATTTAACAAGTGACACTAGCGCTGAGTCGCTCTATTCTTTACGAATAAAAGATTTATGGTATTCGTTTAAAGCCGAACATATGTCTTTTTGGTTTTTGTGTCTTTATTTTCTTTTTGAATATATCCGTCCTCAAGTCATTTATCCTGTAATCAATTTTCTCCCCTGGGGAATGGTCATGTTGATGATGACCTTGATAACAGTCTTCATGAATCCGACGATTACCAAGGTTAAAAATCCTTTAAATAAGCTGCTCATTCTATTTGCCTTTATTGTTGTTCTCTCAGGCGTATTTGCATTTCGTCCAGCGACCTCTTGGAAATTCACGGAAATCATGCTGGGGTGGTTTCTGGTTTATTTTTTAACAATTAATATTGTCAATAATGAAAAACGATTATTTTTGTTTATTCTTGCCTACCTTTTATTCAACTTGAAAATGGCTCAATTTGGCGCATTGAATTGGGTTAAACGAGGTTTTTCATTTGCCCACCACGGTTTGAATGGCGCACCGGGTTGGTTCCAGAATTCAGGTGAATATGCGATTCAAATGTTGATATATGGATCACTGGCAATCGCCGTCGTCATACCGCTTAAAGACCATTGGGGTAAAATGAAGAAATGGTTTCTTTATATGTTGGCGATTATGGGATTCTTTGCAGTGATGGGAGCGAGTTCTCGAGGATCGCAGTTTGCACTTGCCATAATTGTTGTTTTGTTTATTTTAAAACAAAAAAATGGACTCAAAGGTATTTTCATATTTACGATTCTAGCTTTCGCTTTATACAATCTTTTACCTGAGGAACAGTTAAAGCGCTTTGAGCAAGTTGGTGAAGATTATTCCTCCTTACAAAGGCTTGCGTATATAGAAGCGGGCATAGAAATGATCAAAGAATACCCCGTGCTTGGCATCGGCTATAAGAATTGGATTGACTATGTGATATACAAATACCCGGAGGGTTTAGGGCCGTTACAAATGATACAGGTGTGTCATAATATTTATATTGAAGCTGGATCTGAATTGGGTTTGCTTGGTTTGCTGGTGTTTCTGCTAATGATACTTTTTGCATTTATTAATAATGCAAGAACGCGGCGCATGGCTAAAAAATTAAACAATAAATTTTTCTTTAGTGTGGCCTATGGTTTGGATGCAGGTATGGTAGGTTTTCTAATTGCCGGTACATTTGTAACGGTGCTCTATTATCCTTTCTTCTGGATTCAAATTACAATGATTGTCATGTTAAACAATGTAGTCACGAAAACGTATCGTGAAAAATTGCAGCAGCAGACCGCGGTTGAAAATAGCAATACAGCTTCTGGCACCATACCGCCTTAGTATTCAAGGGAACGAGCAGAAAACGATGCAAAACATATATAAAAAAGCGATCAATCATACGGTATTGTATGGCGCATCTGGCATATTAAGAAAAATTGTTGGTTTTCTAATGTTGCCCATCTATACCCGCTATCTCACGCCGGAACATTATGGTGTGGCTGAACTTATCATGATGGTTGTGGTGCTGGTTGAGGTGTTCCTGGCCATGCGCATGGGGCAAGCGATTTTTCGTTTTTATTGTTTAGCAGAGGATGACAATGAAAAACGCTCAGTCATGTCAACAGCGTTTTTTGTTACCATAGTCACTAGCACAATTGCGTGTATTTGCTTGGCGTTAAACGCGGATCATGCAACAGCATTTTTTCTTGGCGACACAAAATATGCTGACCTGTTGCAGCTGGGTGCAATATTATTGATCACTCAAGCATTGGAGGAGTATGGATTTATCTATATTCGTGTTCACCAGCGTGCTCTATTGTTTTTTATTCTAAGTGTCATCAAGCTATGTATCTCCGTTTCGCTCAATATTTATTTCATTGTATTTCTGGACTTGTCTGTCAATGGGATTATCTATAGTGCCTGTATTGCCTCAGGGACGATGGCAGTGTTTGCGACTGGTTATTGTCTTTATTATTCAGGTTTCCGTTTTTCGATGCAGCAATTGAAACAACTGTTTCTATTTAGTTATCCGCTTTGGTTAGCAGCAGGTGGGGCTTTCTACAGTGAGTCATCCGTGAAATATTTTCTACGGGTTTTTTCAAGTTTGGAAGATGTTGGAATCTTTGCGTTGGCTGCACAATTTGCCTCATTGCTTTTTGTTCTAGTGTGGTCGCCATTTGTAACGACATGGCAAGGAATGCGTTATGAAATCTATGAAATGCCAAACGCGAAAGAGGTGTATCGAAAAATATTTTTAGCGGTAGCCTTATTGTTATCAGTTGCAGGCTTAGGTCTGTCATTATTTTCCGATACGGTTATTCGTTTGATGGCGGACGAGGCATTTTGGGACGCGGGTAAAGTGGTGCCGATTATGACCTTGGCTATTATTTTACGCTATATTGCCCAGTTTAATAATTTTGGATTTCTACTAAAGAAAAAAACTGGGATGTTAGCAAAAGCCGCTTATTTAAATGCAGTCATTATCACTATCGGTTTTGTTGTGTTCATACCCGTCATTGGTTTGTACGGTGCAGCTGTTGCTTTAATATTTGGCTCTTTAGCTCAGCTTACTTGGATAGAGATTCGGTCAAAAAGTTTGTATTACATGGAGTTGCCATGGTTCCGGTTTTTTGTGATGACCATAAGTTGGGTTGCTTGTTATTGCCTTTCCTATTTGTTGCCTGAGCAGTTGCTCATCGGAATTATTGGGCGACTGGCTATCGTGCTGTTGTTTCTTATTTTGGTTTTTGTTTTACCTATTTTATCAAAAGAAGAAAAACAACAAATTTTAGTTTACGCTAAAAAAGCCTATAACAAAATATCCAAAAAGTTAGGAATGAAGCAGTTGAAAGTTAGTTAAGAAAGAACTAGCGACTTGTATTTCTCAGGATAGTATTGTTGACAATATTTTGCAGAGCGCTATGCGTGTGGCTTAATGTTAATGTTTGATCCACCATTCGTTTTCCTTGATCACGGATGGATTCGTTGTCCTCGGAGTGTTCTGCTGCTTTCAATATGCAATCGACCGCTGAGTCCAGAGAGCTTCTATCATACAAGTATCCAGTTTCACCATGCGTGGTCGCTAGCGCTGTTGATGCATTGTTTGGTACGATTGTAACAAGCCTTGAATTCATATATTCTAATATTGACAATGAGTAGCCGACTTCACCTAATGCTGCGTGAAAACCAATGTGACACGACGGAAGGATCTCGCGAACGTCATTTCGCTTGCCAGCAAAGGTGAAAAAGTTGTCTAACTTAAAACCTGAAACTAGTTGTTTAAATTCATCTAGGTTGGGTCCATCACCACAATACAGAAAATGGAAATCTTTTCGTTGTTTCTCATTGACTAAACGATTAGCGCACTTAATGAAAAAATCGATTCCCTTATAATAGGTTGCCCGCCCCGTCGTTATGATAACAGTTCGATCCTCTGGAATATTAAATGTCTTTTGGCAATACTTTAAGTCGGCTTTGTCGAGATCAATCGGTATAATCCCATTTGGCGCGACGAAGCATTTTTGCCTGGGAATGCAGGCCACGTTGATGAAACGATCGAAAATGAAATCAGTAACTGCGATGAAGTAATCAGCGGTGAAAAATGGTATTCGTTGTGTCAAAACTTTCAATATTCTTTTAAATCCATGAGCAGGAGTGCGCTCACCTGGTGTGTGTTCATGAATGAGGATTTTCTTGACGCCAAACAACTTTAGAAAAATATATTTGAAGTTGAAGGTGGGCCAGTCTGTTAAGTAGATATATTGAACGTTATGTTGTTTACATAAGCGATATGCCAACGGCAGCCACACGCTCATAGGTGCATTAAAGTTAAACTCTTCGATTAAGATATCTGATTGATGGATAGTCTGGGGAATGCTGGTAATTTTTGGATAAATAAGTAAATTAGTAAAACCTTTATTGTTTGTTTGATCTGCAATCGTTGTCCAGAAACTTTCCATAAGCCACCATGCATAGCCAACACCTGATTCCCAGTTTGCGACTAATAAGATGGTGGGTTTATTATTCATTGAATATAGAAACTCTTTGGTCGGGATTATCAATGAGCAGGTACACGCGAAATCAAACTAGTTGGCTTTTAGTTTCTCATAACCTAAATTTTCAATCATCTCACCGGCAACTTTGTTCACGATTTCGATCTGTTCGGCACTCATGCGTTTATGACTTTCGGGGTTCATATTTCTCAAAGGTTCTTTGCGTTCATGAATGCTCCATTCCTGACCCTCGTTATAGTTGGGGAAACTTTGAATGCCAATAAAGTCAGTGATCCTATTGAGTGTTGCTACGCTATCACCTGTGAGGTCTTCATATTTAATCCAAAGAACTCTATTCAAATGCTTTGCATCTTCTTGGAGGACTTGGTTGGAACGCATCCATTGATAGGCGCTCATTTCCAGGGGCCAACCATCTTTGAGATGTTGCGGTTGCGCTTTACGGCTAATACCTTCAGCAACTGCATAAGCATCTCTAACAATAGCGACAAAGTACGCATTTTCAAAATGTTTTTGCAGCCAACGCGTTTTCGCTGAGTTGGGTGGTGATTTTTCAAGAAGCACGGGTTTGCGGCAATTTAGTCGCATCGCCCATTCTTTGGTTAAGCGGTAAGAATCCGGTCCTTCATCGTTTTCATTTAATCGAAAAATATCTTCGCGCTCGACCCACATTCGCGGCAAACCGATTTCATAATCTTTCACAAACTGATCGGTAATAAAGTGGCCTTCGGTCGGTAATGCAGAAATTGAGGGGTGCTTGCCAAGTATTTCCGCTAACAGTGTGGTTCCTGAATTGTAGCAACCAACTAAAAAGACCCATTTTTTATTTTTGGGAATAGGAGTAAGGCCGATTTTAATTTCACGATGAAGTCGGCCCGCACATTCTCGTAAGATTCGACGAAATCTTGTTCCTTTCATAAGCGCAATATCTTTTTTAGTTGTCTTCTAGTCTGTTTATGTTGGCGTTGTTTTCAATTTATTCGTTTTTAGCTTAAAAAAACAAATGGCTTGATTCTTATTCAAATAAATATTTGAGCTTAATCGTAACCCAGGCTACGATTAATTTTTCCTGCATATTGTTCAAATATGCGCAACTCTTCCTCAGTAATGCTTGATTTCCAATTGTCATTATATTTAATTTCAGTTTCATTGCGTCGATATCGCATCGGATTTCCGCCGATATCGTGAAACTTGTCTTTGAGTAGCGGTTTAATTTTGATAGGGTCCGACGTCCCAATGTAATCAGATAGTTCTTTGAGCACGGTCTCGGTTTCGAGGCATAGGCGCTCATAGCTTAGGTTATAAATCTGATTTTTTGGAATACTCGACATGACAAGTTTTAAATTTTGATTATAGCGAGCCCACTTTTTGGCAGCTTGCTCCATGCTAATACTTTGGCGTTTCATTAACGACTTACACACAGCTCGACCATCTCGCACAAGGAAAACGACGGAAAATTTATCTTGCAGTTCCATGTATAAAGATTTCAAAGGTAACGCATACTTCGAAGAATCAATAATAATTCTTGTTTGATCAACTTTACAGGCAATATCAAAAACATTAATCGCGTTTAGTGCAGACTGGCGAAACAACTTTGCTCGATTATTGAATTTGTGAGCAAGTTTCCAAATGAGTTGATTTCCAAGCACTAAGGATAAATCAGTTAATGTCGGTAGTTTGCGAAAAATGCTCTGTTTGACTTCCTCAGGCGTGAGTTCAAAATTCTTTAAAGAGATTTCTTTCTCTTGTTGTTTACTCAGTTCCGCTTCGACTTGATTCCAAAACTGGCAATCGCCAACCGCTTCGCCACAGGTACATTTGGCTCGATCACGCGCATATCGAGCGAGAAGGGCAACTTCACCTAGGGAAGTAATATCATCTTGTGATCCCAAAATCATATCGAGTAGCGTTGAGCCCGAATAGCCTACACTTGCGATATAAATAACTTTGTCGAGATAGTGAATGGGAGGTGTGTTTAGTGAATTGTTCATATCAATTTTTTAATTAGTTTGTTAGATATTTTAGACTTAGACAAATCGTACTCTTGTCGAATAAACTAGGGACTTGATCCTAGCAGCCTACGAATGACTTCAGGCGTTTTTAGACGCTTTTTTGGAGACACGAAACACCATCAGTACAGCGGGCTAAGAATACCATAGTCAATCGGGAATAGGAACTTTTCCCTGCATGTATTATAGATGTTCCCTGGAGGTAGGTAGGTATAGCTACTTTGGTGGATTGACCTAGTGCAATGAATGCTGTAGGTGTGAAAAATGAAGAGATTCGCTCGTTGTTCATCGCTGATTAAGTGTGTTCTGCTAGTAAATACTTCCTAAGATAGTTTTGCATCGTCGGGTACTTATCTCAGTGCGCTTTTTTCTAAATAACATCTTGGTAGTTAGCCCCAGTTTCTGAATGCGTCTAGGTATGAAACTAAATTGTATAATGCATCGTTCGCCCCTAAATGAATAGCTTAGTTATTGTCTGCCTGCATTGACTAAAATGGAGGTATTCGATCTGCGGAGTATGGAGTAGATTTTAATGCAAAATTCTTCTTAGGTTCAGTCAACGAGAACTGGCCAAGTTCAATAGTGGTGATTTTTGTTTGGTAGACTAGCCGTTTTGCCTAAAGGGGATGATACTATATTCGGTGGAAAGAACGGCGGCAAATTGTGTATAATTCGGCAGCGATGATATGAGGGTAAGAAATGCAGTATCGTAGAGAAATTGATGGTTTGAGGGCTATTGCCGTGTTGCCGGTAATTCTCTTTCATGCTGGGTTTGAAATATTTAGTGGAGGATACATTGGAGTAGATGTATTTTTCGTTATCAGTGGTTATCTGATTACAACGATTATCCTGCAGGAACAAGATTCCGGTAAGTTTTCAATCGCACGTTTCTATGATCGCCGCGCAAGACGTATTCTACCCGCCCTATTTGTTGTTATGATTGTCTGTATACCGTTTGCCTGGACACTCATGCTACCTTCACAATTTAAGGCATTTTCTGAAAGTCTAGTTGCAGTCATTATTTTTGTTTCAAATATTCTTTTCTGGCAACAAAGTGGCTATTTTGCTGCCGCAGCAGAAGAAAAACCATTACTGCATACGTGGAGCTTAGCCGTGGAAGAGCAGTATTATGTGTTTTTTCCGATTTTCATATTATTGTTCTGGCGAATGGGTAAATCTAACCTAATGTATCTGATTATAGTAATCACAGCGATCAGTTTTTCATTAGCGGAATATGCCTCACGTTTTCATCCCAATGCCAATTTCTTTATCACGCCAACTCGCGCCTGGGAACTTCTAGTCGGATCTCTAGCAGCCTTTATTCTTTTCAAAAAGACTATTAAGCCAAATAGTATTTTCTCTAGTTTAGGGGTTCTTCTTATTATTATCTCCATTTTTGTTTATGACGATGGTGCGCCATGGCCATCGATGTACTCGTTGGCACCCGTGCTTGGTACAATGCTTATTATTTTATATACAGGGAAAAATAGTCTCGCCTACAAAATGCTTTCGATGCGATTTTTTGTTGGGATCGGTTTGATTAGTTATAGCGCCTACTTATGGCACCAACCATTGTTTGCATTTGCTCGAATTCAAAGTGTTGGTGAGCCTAGCCAGTTCTTAATGGGGACGCTCGCTTTTGTTTCTTTGGTGTTGGCGTATTTCACCTGGCGTTTTGTAGAAAAGCCGTTTAGAAATCGTGAAAAGATGTCACTTAAGGCTTTGACGCTATACACTGCACCGACCGCAGCTATCATAGTTGCGATCGGATTTTTTGGCGTTAGCACCAAAGGTAAGGAGGATATGTGGTTATCATCGGTGTCTGATGAAACAAAAATGACCTATGCGTTATTAAAAGAACCCAGAGATAATCCTCGCCACTTAAATGAATGTAACTTTCGTGTGCGTTCGATAACGACAAAAATCGAGCAGCAATTAGCTGAGTGCAAAAAGCAAAAAGGGCAGGGGATCGCAATTTTAGGCGATAGTCATGCAATTGATTTGTATGGCGCCATCAGTTCGAACCTTAACAAAAATGATTTTGTTATTGGGATATCGATTGGTGGTTGTCGGCCTCACACACCTGAGGATAATTGTCACTATGACTCGTTTCGACAGGCGTTGGTCAAAGGAAAATATTTTCATACAGTCATATATGAACAAGCCGGATTTTATTTGCTAATGGATGAGGTAAATAATATTCAAAACTCTCGCTTGATTTTTGACAGATACAATTATGAAGAATCTGTACCTGATTTGACACCGCATTCATCCCATATTTCTCGAGTTAGTGAATATCTACTGTCATTGTCTGAGCATACGAAGTTGATTTGGCTTGGCCCAAGAATTGAACACCATATTCCAAAAAGAGTAATGTTGAGACTCGGATGCTCATATCAATATCATCTTCGCGATGGAACTCGTACTGCATTTGAAACACTTGATAATTCAATCAGAGACAGACTAAGTGACGAGCGATATAACAAAATCACCTATGTGAGCCAGCTAGATGCGTATTCGTTTGAACCTGAAACTGATATTCTTACATGTGAAACCAGTTTTTGGAATGATGGTGATCATTGGAACCGTGTTGGTGAGAAAAAGTTTGGTGCATTGATTGTGAAACACCTCAAAGAAAATACCCTTTTGAAAAAATAGAGACTGAAGATTTTGTATGAGCTGAATAGAACAAAAGTTAATTCAGCTCAGTGTTGTCGGACTTTATATAACAAAGCGGTTGTTTTTTTCAAACCAAGTTAGATACATCATTAAAGTCCATAAGGCATTCGAATGGTCGAATTTCCCCGTTTGATGGGCGGTCCAGTAATTTGCAATAATACCTCGATCAATTCCCGCAGCGTGAACTAGGTCATCGTTTTCAATTTTATTCTCAACCCAACTTCGCAATTCGTTTCTTAACCACTGGTTTATTGGCATGGAGAAACCCATCTTCGGACGCTCAATGAGTTCTCGTGGTACCTGTTTATACAAAACTTTCCGCAACAACCACTTAGATTGCCCATCCCTAACTTTGTATTGTAATGGCAAGCTGTTAGCAAACGTAATGAGTTCATGATCGAGCAAAGGTAATCGAACTTCTAATGAGCTTGCCATTGCCGCACGATCGACTTTGAATAGATTATCACAAGGTAAATAAAAGTTTTGGTCATTAATCATGGCACATGATTCAAAGTGCTCTGAAAAACAATTTTGTAATCCAGACTCGTAGGGGCCGAAACCCAAATTTGAGTATCCCACTAAAGGGTTAGTTTTCCAAAAAGACATGAGCGATACATAAACCTGCAACGGATTCTTGCAATTTAGAATTTCTGCGATTTTGTGGATTTTGGTTCCGAAATCCTTTTCCGATTTTTGATTGGTAGGTGAGTTTCGTGAAAGTAGTTTAAATACTGTATCGATCAGGTTACTAGGTACCGATTTTAATAGCCATCCCAAACTGCTTCTCAGTGGATAGGGAATAGTTTGAACCGAACGCCATGCTTTTGCTCCACTGATATAACGATTATATCCAGCAAATAGTTCATCGCCTCCATCACCGGAGAGGCAAACAGTGACGTGTTTTCGTGCTTCTCTACAGACAAGATAGGTAGGAATAATGGATGAGTCAGCAAAAGGTTCGTCGAGTAAATCAGGCAGTTTTTGAATTGTATGCAGGCATTCATCAACAGATAAGGGTATTTCTATGTGCGCAGAGCCGATATGCTTGGCGATAGCCGCAGCAAACGGTGCTTCGTTATAATCGTCATTATCAAAGGCGATCGTAAAGGTATTGATGGGTGTGTCAGAAATATGCTGTGAACATGCTGCAACTAAACTTGAATCAATTCCGCCGGAAAGAAAAACACCTAAATTAACATCTGCAATTGACTGATCATGTAACACCGAAAAAAAACGTGATTCAAATTGTTTTACCACATCATCCTCATTTTTGAAAATATCAGGTAATTTGTTTTGCACGTTTATTTCAGAATTTTTCCAAAATGGCGAAGCAAGATTGTTGATGTCTGGACCCAAATTCATGAGTTGAGTTTTATCGAAACAAACACTAGTACCAGGCAATAATTTATGAATACCTTTAAATGGTGTGGCGCTTACTGAAAAATAGCCATATCGAAAATAAGTACTAATTTCATTCTTATCGAGTACCAGTTTTTGTTTTAGCGACTGTACTAAACTGTCGAGCTCCGAAGAAAATACAATACCGCTATGGCTTGGATATAAGTAAAGTGGTTTCTCACCCATTCGATCCCGAAAAAACCATAGTTGTTCATCAATAGTATCGAATAAAGCGATGGCGAACATTCCGGTCAATTTTTCGATGGTGGATGTTATACCCCAGGTTTCAAATCCCGCAAGTATGACTTCTGTATCAGAATGTCCCTCAAAACGTACTCCAAGCGTCGAAAGCTCACTACTTAATTTTTTAAAGTTATAAATTTCGCCATTGAATACGATAATGTAGCGCTCGCTTTGAGATTTCATTGGCTGCGCGCCATTTTCGGATAAGTCTTGTATTGAGAGACGTCGATGACCTAAAACAAGCTCACCGGATTGATTTTGCCACAATCCAGACGCATCCGGACCACGATGTTCCAGCAAATCAATTATTTCAGATACAATCGCTCTAGTCTCTCCAATAGGCGATTCTATGCGCCAAGCACCGGCAATTCCACACATTATTTGTTTACCAAGTTTGAATATAAATTTCTTAAGTTTTTACCTAACATACTATAGGCATACTTATTTTCGGCAAGTATCCTCGCATTGGTTTCCAGCTTTCTTCGCTCTGTTTTATCATGCAATAAGCGAGAAATAGCGCTAACATATTCTTCCACGGAGCTGGCTAAATATCCATCGTGTGTATGAGTAATGTCAATACCTTCGACCGCAATAGGATCAGCAACAATGGCTTTACCCATGGCTAGTGCATCAAGGATTTTCAATTTTGTGCCGCCACCATCTTTGATCGGGCAAACATAAACACTAGCAGAGTCGATATAGGGTCGAACATCGTCGACAAAACCAGTGACGGTAATATTGGAGTTTTTGTTGGCGAATTCTACTAAATCGGTAGCCGGGTTAGAGCCTACAATATACAAATGAATGTCACTTTCCTTTTTACATAACGCGGGCCATATTTCATGGACCAAAAATTCCACGGCAAGTTTGTTTGGATACCAATCAAGCGTGCCTGCAAATATAAGCGATTTATTGTTCGCGTCACTTCCGTGCTCCGGTTTGAAAAAATCAATATCAACACCATTTGGAATATCAACCATTTCAATATTGTCAATGAACTGGTTGAAGCGCTCGGTATCGAGTTTTGAGCATGTAATATTTAACGAATATTCTGGACAGACGGATTTCTCATAGGTTTGTAATCGGTTGCCTTCCTGGCGATAATAGAATTTCTTTAGTACATTGGTTTCGATAGTAGCTCTTCTTAAAAGTAAGTCGGATTCAACATTATGATGATCCAATATAGTATGGCTTTGACCAACTAAATGCTTGAATGGGTGTAAGCTGATAGTATCGAAATGTACAATATCATACGATTGATCCTGAATAGCTTTGCTCACTGCCTGCGCATATGTTTTAGATTTTAACCAATTGATCGTATAGGGATCTTTGGTTACAAGACTTTTGAGGGCTAATAGAATTTTATGGGTCGTCGATTTGTCACTTTCTATATCGACAATGTCAAGTATATTGCAGTACTGACTCAAGACCTTTTTAGATTCGGCTAGACCTTGCTCAATATCCTTAAAATAGGTATTCATCAAATTTTTTTGATTGAACGCGATTAAATCTATCTCATGTTCCTGGGATAATTCTTTAATCATATTGTACGCACGAAGAAGTAAACCCGCTTTAGGCGGGTAGGGCACAATATGTGATAACCATAATATTTTCATTTCTGATTCGCTTTATTTAATTCGTTTATTTAGCATTGTGACACACCAACACTGGGCGTTTGGTATGAACAACGACATCCTCACTGGTAGAGCCAACAAGTACAGATCGCAATTTGCCTTTGCCTTGTGTGCCCACTAAAATCAAATCTACATCTAGCTTTTCGGATTGGGATAGTATGGTCTCAACAATAGCTCCCTGAAGGGTAAGTGCGATTATGTCAGAGTAGTCTTGCTTTAGTTCATTCGCGACTTCCTGTAGTTTTTTATGTTGATCATGTAATTCCGTCGCAACTTGTTCACGCACTGTTTTCGGTCCTACCTTATAGCCGACAAAGTCGGGGTTCGGATCGACGATGTTGAGTAACCATATTTTAGATTTGAATTTTTTGGCCAACTTAATCGCAAGTTTTATAGCATTGTATGCGCTATCCGAATAATCAAAAGCGACGAGTAATTTTTCCATTAAATTTGGCCTCAAACTCTAAAATTGAAAATAGATAAAGCTCGGTGCATCCAATGTGAAACCCAGAAAAAGGAGCAGAGCAGCCGAATAGACGCCCGCACGGAAAATCACGGGAAGGCGATGAAACGGGTTTAAAATATGATTGCTAATCCAATCACGAGGAATCAGATGCATGAGTATTGCAATAAGCAGAATTGTATAGAAAAGTGGGCTGAGCTGTGTTCCTGAAAGGTCGGACGAGGCCAAGCCACCGGTGTAGTCGACAAAATTTTGCATATCGGTCACACGAAATAGCAGCCAACCAAAAACGATCAAGTGAAATGTAATGATTTGTCGATAGAACTTCTTAAAAAAGCTTGGAGATTCTTCCCTACTGCCGAAGAAGTGGGCAAGTACCAAAAGTAAGCCATGATAACCACCCCAGTAAATAAAATTCATTGCTGCACCGTGCCAGAGTCCACCCAAGAGCATAGTTATCATCAAATTAAACGCGGTTCTAACCCGCGTACCGCGATTGCCGCCTAATGAAATATAAAGATAATCACGTAACCATGAGGAAAGTGAAATATGCCATCGTGTCCAAAATTCACGAACACTTTGTGAAATATAAGGTCGGTTAAAATTCTGTGGTAATACAAATCCAAACATGGCCGCAACGCCAATAGCAATATCGGTATAACCAGAAAAATCACAATAAATTTGAAAGGTATAGGCATAGAGTGCCATAAGTAAATCCCAACTGGAGAAACCAGATGGGTTTTGAAAAACAGCATCGACTGCAAGATGTGCTAACAAGTCGGCGATCACGATCTTTTTAAATAGTCCGATGAATACCAACATTAATCCAAAATTGAATTGCGCTTGGCTAACATTCGGCGTTCGATTGAGTTGTGGAAGGAAATCCGCTGCTCGAACAATTGGACCCGCGACAAGTTGTGGAAAAAAAGATACAAAGGTCGCAAACTTGATAAAGTTAGGTTCATGGTCAATTCGCCCACGATAAATATCAATCGTGTAGCTAAGCGTTTGGAATGTATAAAATGAAATTCCCACCGGTAATAACAGTTCATGGTAAATGATAGGAACATCCATTCCCATTGCCTTAAAAACTTCGCTTGTAGTGCCGGCAAAAAAGTTAAAATATTTAAAGATGGCTAATAAACCCAAATTAGTCGTTAGGCTGATAATAAGCAACAGTTTTCGTTTTTTCTTGTTTTTCTCAGCGGCCATGCGTCGTCCAATGATGTAATCAACGCAAGTGGAAAAGGCAATTAATCCAGCATATTGCCAATACCAAGCCATATAAAATACATAGCTCGCTAGAAGTAGTAAGCCATCGCGCAGTCGTTCACTATGAAATACAATTGCATACAGTAACAAAACTAACGGCAGAAAAAGTGCAAATTCGGAAGAATTAAAATTCATAATTACAATCGATTGGTTTTTTTCGCATCAATAAACCCTGAAGCGATCGCTTCGCCCACTTGCTTATGACCTGCTTGAGTAAAATGAACAAAGTCTTTGTAAAGTCGAGTTTTACCAGCAATCAAATTATGTACATCTGAAATAAAAACAACTTCATGTTCGATCGCCGTTTGTTGCATAATTTTATCGAAGCGAGACATAGTATTTACCCAGCCAGTTGGAGATAGATATTTATTGTAACGAAGTAGCCAGAGTGTTCCCTCATAATCGATCTTTGAAATATTCTCTTTGGTGTATTTTGCCGCAAAACCGACAAATATGGGAGTGGCACCAATTGATTTAGTGGTTTCAATAAATTTTACAAGCGTTGTTTTAAACGCCTTATCTGCTTCCTGAGTTAAGTCATCATGCAAAATAGAAGACATAAGTACAGTGCCGCCGATATATCGACGCAAGTGTTTATAAATGGTCGTGTTTTCAACTTGCTCTTCGATAAGTTGATCTACGGTTAGATGTGATGGGGTAGGCTTGTTCACTATATTCTCGGAATTCTCAGTTTGAGTGTCGATGGAATTTTTAGAACCGAAAAAACGGTTTGACAACCGTTCGATATCTAAACTCATGCTATACAAAATGACATAGTCGGGTTGCCAATGAATTGCTTCATTTTCTAATTGTTTGATGTTTTCGTTAATTGACATACCGGCTTTTCCGGCATTAATCATTTCACATGACTCACCAGCGCTATTTAGCGTACGACAAAAAACATTAGGGAAGGCACCGTCGATGCTAGGACCTAAGGCATAAGATGCCGAAGACATCCAGAAACGAATTTGACCGGGTGTTTTTTTTAGGGGTACCGCTGGGCTATGATAGGGGAATGAGTCTTTGTGTTTTATTTCATTCGATGGTTCACCTATGAACATGCTGATAAAGTGTGCATAGAAACCTTTTTGCATGGCGCGGTATTCTAGACTTAACTCAATTGATGTTATGATAATACCGATTAGAAAAAAAATGCTTAAGTATTTCAGCTTCATATTGCATTCCTGAAAAAGCCAATAAACTGCTATTATTTATAACTAAGTTTAAATTTATCTAAATAGAATCGTTTAGTAGACTATAAATCTGTCAATGAAAACATAGGTCATTGGTGCTAGAGCATGAGTCATCAAACTGCTTTCATTGTAGCACTAAGTTCATTGATAAAATCAATAATCGCTTGCTCGTTGTCAGTTTGTGAGAACAACATTAAAAACGCTTCCCGTTTCTCCAATAACCAATTGTTTTTAGGGTGCAAATAAAGTAATTCTGGGCGATTAACTTTTACGAACAAATCCTCAGTCCATTGTCGACCTTCCGAAAGCTCAATTTCTTTTAAATGAGCAGAAAGTTTTTTGGAGCTTTCTGATGGTGAAATATGAGACATAGCCCATTCTCTTGCTGAAAAATCGGCGTAATGTTGAGAAAACCACAAAAGCCCTTCTTCTAAATCAGCATCATCATATATGCGACCTGATTTTTCATTGATATGAAGATAATTCCCACCGGCACTTTCTCTCATTAGTAATGCTGGAGTATTGGCAAAAAATCCTTCAGCTAAACCTTTATTGGCGCCTTCTCTTAACGAAACCAGTATGTTGACTTTTGATTTGTTAAAAATTTCATTAATCGAAGTGGCAGGCAGGCTTTGGAAAACATCAATTGCTGAGTTTTGGTTATAACAATCGAGCGTAGCAAGGACATCTTCTTTGGCTTGACCGTGACCTGCAAGAATTAGAGCCGCTTTGTAGTTTGGTTGCTTCTTGCTGATGCGGTGAACCGCTCGAATATAACGTTCAACCCTTTTTATAGGATTGAAGTTAGCCATGTAAATTGAATCATAAACTTTTTCTTGTTCAGGCATTACATAAAACTTGGAGGTATCAACCCAATCAGCCGGTCCAATGGTAATGGGCGTCAAATTACTCGCACACGCTGACAGTAGATTGAAATCATCAGCGTATGGTGAGAAGACAATAACTTTCTCTTTGCCAATACTACTCCACAGTAAGATCTCGGGAAGTGCGTAGCCGACCCAACTTGGTTCTAGAATTACTCGAAAATATTTTGTTAATTGTCGTAAGTTCAAAGCGTTGAATAGGGGTATGAACACTTCGGTGAACTTAATGATTAACGCCCCTTTTTCTACGACCTCGTTGTCCTTAATTGTTGGAATTTTTAAAATTAATATTCGCTTCTGATAAATTTCAATTGAACGTTTAGGTTTCTTTGGCGATAGTGGAGCAAATTCTTCGACAGCTTTATCGTTGTGGATGATTTTTCGAATAACAGAATGTGCACTTTTTACTTCCGCAACTCGTCTGCCTTTCAATACAAAATCAAGCCCTCGGGTCTTGGAACCGAATGCGCGGAAAATGATACCAATCCAGACTAGCATGCTAGCAATAGGTTTTTTAAGACGGGTATGGAGCCACATTTTACCGGTTTGTTTACACTGAAACAGGAAAACAGCAAAGCGGGAGCAAGACTTTTTATTTTGACTCATGGGTGTCACTAGCTGTTGTTGTGCATATTGAAGTTATGAGTATCGGCCCACGTGATTAATTGGTTTAGACGACCCACCTTTTTAAAAACAAAGATCCGGCAAACGGCCAGCAGGATGCCATTATTACCCTAAAATTTCAAGCGCTAATCACTGATTTGTACTATGAATTTTGTTTTGAATGAAAGCTTTGCTCAAGAATTATGTGTAAATGGACTTCAAAAGCTGATCTCTGAAATGGACCCCATCCCTGACACATCAATATCAGGGAATTGTAGGCTAACCATATCCTGAAAAGAAGTACTAAAAGAAAAAAATAGTACTATAGTGCTAACGTCATACCCGAATGAATCTTAAATAAATTGGATTTGTGATGTTAAATATGAAGAAGATTCGTATATGAAAAACCGCCTCTTTAAACATCTAGAGGCGGTTGTGAAGGTTTAAAAACTAGTTGTCTATTGAGTAACGACAATCACTTCAGTTGGTCTAGCAGGTCGTGCAGTCAATTGATGACCGCGAACACCAACATATTGTTCATAACTGGCGGTTAAGACACCTTGACTATCAACAATTTTCGTTGTTAATGACCCGGTTAGATTATTTTGAACGATAAATCGTGAAGGATCTAATAACTCAACAGTGGTAATCTTATTTTGGTTTTGAATGTCATTAACTATAACATTGTCATAGAATCTAAACATCCCGTTTGTTGCTGTGATGTTATTAGCGGTGATTGTGTCCATAATTGTATTTCGATAAACATGAACCGGGCCACCACGCGCAGTGAAAGTGGTATTAAAGACCATAGGTCCACCACCTGCTTCAATAATATTGTGGAGAATTTCAATATTGCCGGATTCAAATGCATCGTTGTAATACTGAATATTAATACTTGTTTTAGAATTGTTCATTAAACGATTTGCACGGAACGTCCAGAGCTGAGTTCCCATTTTGGCGCTCAGTGAATGGCCTCGGCTGATGTTGTACACTAGATTGTCTTCAACTAATACATTTTTCGCACTGTAACCAAGAACTGCATATCCCCAATAGACATCATGCATTTCATTATCTTGAATGGAGAAAAAACTGCCGTCTTTCTTAGCATTGGTAATGAAAAGCAACGAACAATTACCACCACTATAGCCATTATTGATGCCATAAATATTGTTACGACGAAAGGTCACATTGTTGGCAGACGAAGGTACGGTTATACCCATACCATTGCCATTATTGTTCACATTAATTTCGAATCCATCGATGTAAGTATTTCTACCGCCGCTATAAATTGATATATTTCCAGCGCTAAGATCTAATACAGGCTTTTCACCTGGGTACGCTAACCAAACATTTGGTTTTCGATTATTAATAAAAGGAATAGCTCGATCCTTTCCTGAGGGTTCAGTATACCCATCCATGCCATAGGTCCCTGTACGCCAGTAAAGAAACTCTCCTGAATAACTATTGGCATATTTAGAGTCATAGACGTTTCCCTCATAAAAATCTGCAACAGATTTCCAGGGATTATCAATAGACCCGGTACCACCTTGTGCTGCTGATTTACCATTAATAGCATCAAGAAAACGAAATCCGCTAGTAGTGACTGTAATTGTCCAAGTCACATTAGTGGTTGTTAACTCCATATCAGTTACAGATACTTGCACTGTGTAAGGCGTACCAGCGGCTGGAGGATTTGGCCAAGTAATTTCGCCACGTTTGTCGATTGTCATGCCTGCAGGTGCAGCATCGAGTTTAAATTCGTACGGATAGGCGCCACCGGATACCGCCAAGCGGACATTGTATTCTAGGCCCGGATAAGCTTTATAAAAGCGATTTTGTACATCTAGGTTGGGTTGTGGTTGAATAATCTGCAGTGGGTAGTTAGATGCGTAGAGAGGAGCGCT
Organism: Gammaproteobacteria bacterium; assembly: GCA_029883265.1. Classification (GTDB taxonomy): domain Bacteria; phylum Pseudomonadota; class Gammaproteobacteria; order S012-40; family S012-40; genus JAOUJM01. Next base: position 7,413 of record JAOUJM010000034.1, on the reverse strand, counting down.
AACCAGATACAGGAGTACTAACGCAAGAAGTCCTTTATGACGGTAGAACCACTGAAAAGAATACTTAATTTTCATACTATAACTCCTTAAATTAAGATTCTATGAGTGATACATAGAATCCATATGACTCGTCAAAATCATACTTCGTGCTCTAGCGCTGGCATTTTGCGCTCATTACTCATAGTGTTCATCAGCGTTTTACATCAGCGATAAGTTTATGATTACTGATGTTAGCGTCGTCATTTTCTCAAAACACAATTTCAAACTTGGATTTTTGAACCCTATCACAGCGAATATGTGCTTAAAAAACCAATTGTTTATCATCACAATTTTTACTGTGACTAAACTCACCCTCAAACATTGAGGTTGAGCAAATTTTAATGCTTAATGTCTATTATGCATCATTTTTCATCAGGTTTATTTGTTAACTTTATAGTCACTCGATAAACAATGATCGTTCATGCGATAAATTATAACATTATCAAAAATATGTTAATTTGTTTATAAATGATTCTGCTTAGCTTCAGCTAATTTTATGCCAAATAAAAATAAGCAGGGATTGTACTCTATTCACTTTAATTCTTCCTCGCACATTTAATTTTTGTATTGATAAATGTATTTCATTTTAAAAGTTGCATGATAGTGCCTAAGCTTTACAAGGTGAAATTCAGCGTGTTTCAGTTTCAGCTTAACTCTTTATTCTTAAAAGAAATTTATCGCGTCTCATAGTTGTTGTTGACAAGCACAAGGGTATTGATTTGGTTAAACTCAAAATCATGCAGCCAGGTGTTTTTGTGTTTCATGTTTTTGGTTAATTATGTCGATAAATCAATACGATACATAGTTTTTATGGTGCAGTAATGTAAAATGATGAAAGCGTGATTCTGGCTATTATTCAGAACAACTCTTAAAGATTTAGTAACTGATTGTATTTCTACGGATTGTCATCCCTTCTAAGAAATTTACCGAGGTTTTATTTCACACGAGACATTCCTAGAATAATCAGGCAGATAAAATTTGCTAGCTCAAGCGTGGAATCAAAGAGAATTATTGGTACTTGCTATTTCCACAATTAAAATTAACTATTTATCAAATAGATCTGTCTGCTTTTGGCAACGCTTATTGTTTGTTTCTTTCGCGTAGGCCGGAATTATCGCAAAAACAACTATGCGGTTTGACAGTTATTAATGCTTTGTTCTACGTATTCACTGCTCAAGCGATGAATCAATTATTATTTAAATTTCCAGATTATTTAGGCGGATAAACCTGGTCCACTATTTTGACGAAATTCTGATCTCTGTTGTGATCTGTAGCAAACGTGCAAGCTAGTTTGGCAATATTAGAAGACTCTTTGAATGGTGCATTGTGATGTACTTCTTCGGGTAATATGACTAGGCGGTCATTTGGTAATGCAGCAGATACCAGTGTCGCATATTCAAATTTCGCTTTGTTGTCTCCTTTGGACCACATTAATACCGTAGGGGTGAAAATCGTTTTCAGAGCATCAACCCATTTTTGATTATATGATGAATTCAGTGTTAAGGATTGCAAGGCAATACTATCCGGGTAAAGTTTTTTGTAAATCCAGGTTTTGGCGACCCAGCTTGCAGTTGGAATAAACCAGCGGGTACCAATCAAATTGGTGAAAGGTTTACGATAGTTCAGTGAACCTGGGTAGGCTGAGGGTGCAATCAACACCAGCGAATTAACTAGGTGTGGGTAGCGTGCCGCGAAAGTTGCGGATAATGACGCTCCCATTGAGGCACCTACCAGTGTGATATCTTGAATATTCTTTGATTTCAGAAATTGGTGTATACGTTCAGCTTGGATATCTAGTGTGTAGGTTTCTGTATTCCATTGTGAGTAGCCAAAGCCGGGGATATCAACTCGAATGGCATGATGACAGTCATTGAGTTTGCTCCATACCTCGTTCCAGGTATTTATTTGGCTGCCAAATCCATGCAGGAAAACAATCGCACTTGGGCCATCGCCAATTTCAGAATAGCGCATAACTCCGTTTTCAAATTCTGCAAATTGGCTTCCTTTAACTTCGGCATACCAGGTTCGTGGCATGTAGCTACCGAGGATGATGACGGCTGCCATGTAGGCGATGAACAGCAAACTGATAATTATTAGGAGGAGCTTTTTATATAAACTCAAAACTGCATGACCTCAATGTCTAAAGATGTCTATTTTCGGTTTTTACAAGCGTTCTAAGGCTTAAGCAATAATCCATCTGCGGGTTGTAAACTAATACTTTGTAGCTAGTTCGTCTTACGTATGCCAATGTTGTGCTATGGGATCGTATAATAAACTTGGTTTAAATGCTTTGCTAGCGTGGGATTTTTCGGTTTAAGCCCAATAGCTTGGATGGAAGCGATTTTTACTCCCGTTTTAAACAAGGGTGCCTGGCATTATTGATTGTAATTTAGGGCTTGCGCCTAGTATACTATTGCCGATTTTTGTAAGGTTAATTTGGATTGTTAAACTAGAACTTATCTCAATCTAATAAATGCTATAGAGTCTATTTTTCGATGCTATCAGTGTCAATAAGCCTAATAATTCGAGCATCACGAAATTAATCAGGATATCAAAATGAACCTACCTTATTGTTTGGTTTTTAACCATGTTGGTGAAGCCAGTCAGAAGAATAAACAATTCAATTTAAGTACGCTTGCTGTGGTTCGCTCATTGGGACGACGTAATGTTCCGGTGGTATTAGTAACAACAAATTCAAGTGATGCAGTAATTTCGTCAAAATACACGAAACATGTAGAATACTGTCCATATTTGCACGAATCTGAAGAAAAATTATTAGAATTCTTGCTATCACTTTCGGAAAAATACCCGGGAGATACGGTTTTATTGCCTGCGGTTGATGAATGTTCGTATTTTGTTGGCAAATATCACGAACAACTGAGTGAAAAGTTTTTAATTCCCGCGCCAAACTGGCATGCGGTGAAAAAAATAAATAACAAGCGTTTCCAATATGAGGCAGCGGACAGTTTGGGTATACCAATTCCTGAGACTTATTTCCCACGAACACTGGACGACGTGGCTGAACTTGCTAAAGAAATCTCGAATTACCCCTATGTTATCAAACCAAATGTTTCGTTTGAATGGAAACTCAATGCAGCCAAATCCTCCGCACGGGGCAAAAAAGGAATTCGTGTTGATAATGCAGAAGAGTTGTTGAAATGTGCGGAAGAAGTATTTGTTCCTGAGTTTGAATTTATGATCCAAGAAGTGATTGGTGGCCGCGATGAGCGGTTAGTAACTTTTCTTGGTTTTCTTGATGAAAACAGCGAACCCGATTCATATTTTATTCGGAAAAAAATGCGACAATGCCCAATAGATTTTGGCTATTGCACGTTAACTGAATCCTGCCATAATCCGACGGTTCTTGATCAGTCGGTAAGACTTCTGCAACTACTTAAATACCACGGTATTGCGGGAGTAGAGTGGAAACTCGACCCGGCAACGAATACTTATAAACTTATCGAAATCAATGCGCGGCCGGTTAATACAACCGGTTGTGCGATTGCATCTGGTATTGACCTGCCTGCAATTGCTTATTTTCATAAAATCGGTAAGCCTTTGCCTTCCGCTACAGAATGGGAAGATGGACAGCGCTGGGCATGGTTAGCGATGGACTTCTGGGCGGCTAAAGAATTAATTGGTGAAGGTAAGTTAACGTATCGGGATTGGTTTCGAAATGCCCGGTCGATCAAAGCTGATGCAATTTATGCGTCGGATGATTTTAATTTATCGATACGCTACTACACAAAATTTGTTTTTAATCTATTTTGGCGCAAATTGACAAGTATTTTCAAATAATTTTATTAATGAAGGTTAATTGATGGACTGGAAAGAACAAGTAAAAAAACGATTCTCGGAAAATGGCGCTGCCGGTCGATGGTCAAATATATACAGTAAAGAATTCTCAAACGTTGAAGCGGTTTCGTTTCGCAATCGTCGAGATTATACGGTCAATTTTATTAAAGATAATGTTGCGGCAGGCTCGCTCGTCCTTGACTTAGGTTGTGGCGCCGGTCCGGTACTGAAGGAACTGCAACCTTTAGACTATAGTCTTGTTGGCGTTGACTATTCCCCAGATATGTTGCAATTTGCCGCTGAGAATTTAGACTCTTCAGGAAAAAAAATTCCTTTATTACGTGGAGAATGTGAGAAAATTCCTTTTCCTGATAATACGTTTGACTGTGTTGTGTGTCTCGGTGTTATCAGCTATGCAGAATCCATTGACAAAGCCCTTGATGAGCTGCATCGTGTGCTCAAACCGGGGGGCGTCACGATCGTAAGTTACCGAAACAAATACAATACTATTTGCATGGACCCGGTTAAGTTGATTAAGCATGTCCTGACACTACCATTCACTTTTTTTAAACCAGAAAAAAAAGTCATTGGTCGTTCGATTCCTAGAAGTGAAGTCATAGCGGATATTAAAAATCATCCATTTGTCATTCTCAAAGAAAAACCGATTGGGTTTGGCAAGCTGCGGTTTGCTGGGAAAGTAGTTTCGGATCGTAAATTGGCGGTGAAAGTTAACAATGGTCTCGATCGTGTGTTAACTGGATTACGGTTGAATTTTGTTTATCGTGCAATGGCAGACGTGCATATATTTATATTAAAAAAGCCAGATCTATAACTTGTTACGGAGCTCTGTCTGGTTTGAGCTTATTCAAATAGTGAAATATATCAGAGGTTGTTATGTCAGTAATTAAGCTTGAATGCGCAATCGTGAGAGGCGGCACAACCAAGGGTGTTTTTATTGATCGCACCCAATTGCCGGAAAATGAAGATCAACGTGACCAAGTAATTTTGTCTTTATTTGGAAGTCCCGATGTTAGACAAATTAATGGGCTTGGTGGTGGTGACCCGCTCACGAGTAAAGTCGCGCTGATAAACCGCTCGCCGGAACCCGGGATTGATATTGATTATCAATCCGGAGAGGTAGGCATTGACGAAGCGAGTATCAACTATAGTACGATGTGCGGAAATCTCGCATCGGGAGCAGCTTTGTTTGCACTCGAAATGGGTTTGGCAAAAAAACAATCGCCTTTTAGTGAAGTGAAGATCCGTAACCTGAATACTGGTAAGTACCTGACGGCAATGATTCCAATGGAAGCTGATGACTTTGTCTTTAAACTATGTAAAGACGTTGATGGTGTTGCTGGTTATGGTAATGAGGTCAATTTGAGATTTAATGATCCTGCTGGCTCGATTACAGGTTCCTTGTTACCGACCGGTGAAGCTGTCGATCAAATCCAGATTAATGAAAAAGTTTTTGCTTGTTCGATTGTTGATTGTGGAACCTTGTACGCATTCTTTGATGCAAAGTCATTTGCATTAAGTGGACATGAATCCCCAGCACAATTGGATGCAAAAGAAGAATTTAAGGAATTGGTTGAACAGCTCCGCGAAGCCGTTGCCAATAAAGTATCTACCCGTCAAAAAACTGAGTATTTAGCGAAACAGATTAAGATAGCGATTTTCACTTTTAATGATGAAAAGCAGAATCCAGTGAGCGGTGAAGTTACAGCTCGTGTCATAAATCGCTATAAGACACACAAGGCTTATCCAGTAACTGGCGCTATCTGCATTAGCGCTGCCACAATGATTTCCGGTTCTTTGCTTTATGCGGATGATAATAGCGAGATAAATACCAAAAGTATGCGAATTCAACACCCCAGTGGGGTTATTGTTACCGAAACTGCGATAGAAAAACAAGACGAACATTTTAAAATAAGATATACCATGATTAATCGTACCGCAAATCTTCTTGTAAAAGGTGTATCGAGAGTCGTTGTTGCTGATTAGCATGTTATATTTGCTGTCGAGTAAACGGGTAATTGGTCGATAAATTTTCCTTGAGTTTGCTGATAAAGAATCAGGTGCAAGAATTGGTGGTTGATGAATTCGCTATTGCCAATGTGTCGAGCTGAATTCATGTGTAATAACTTTTGTTATGAATACTTTTAATTGAAGGGAACAGTTTTGCGTTTACATCGCTTTACACCTATAGAATTTTCGGAATTGCGAGAGCAATGGCAAGATTTATTGAATCGTTCTGATGCAGATCAACTTTTCCTGTCGTGGAGTTGGATGCACAGTTGGTGGAATGTATACGGAGATTTAGCTAATGACGAGTTGTTGTTAATTGGAATTTATGACAATGATAGATTAGTTTGTATTGCGCCATTTTATTCTAGTAAAAAAACAATTAAAGGTTTGTTATCAGTTAAAATCATTCAATTCTTGGGAACACGAGTTGATGGTTCGTCAGGATTCAGAAGCGAATATCTACAATGTATTGTTGATAGAGAAACATCCGAGAAATGTTTAGAAAACGTTTTCGATTATTTGCTTGCTGATATTGGTTGTGATGAGCTTTGGCTTAACGATTTAGTTGTCGGTTCAAAAACACATGAGCTAGCAAAAAAGTTTAGTGCGCATCCTAAAGCCTATAAACGCCTGCAGGCAGAAGACACAACCTATGGAGTGAATGTAAAGGTTTCATTTCAGGACTATGTAGCCTCTCTTGGAAAGAATACGAGACTTAAAGCATATAATCGAAGAAAGGTTTTGGAATCCTTAGGCGAGGTGATTATTGAGTCGGCAAATGCTCAGAATTATCGGGACGTGCTTCAGTATTTGTCAGATTTTCACCTGGACCGTTGGGAAACATCTATTTCTTATGCAAAGCATGGAGAGTTTATTGCGCTCTTAATTAATGATACTGATGTTACCGTTAGTGGTGTTGTTGTGAAACTGAATCATGAAGTGGTTGGTTGTACTTTAGATTTGATTGCGGCGGGTAAGAGTTATAATTTGCAAAGTGGTTACAAAGCTTTTGTAGATAAAAAGATTGCAATGGGTTCGCTTGCTATTGGATATGCTATAGAGTTTTATTGTGATAATCCAGAGATCAGCTATTATGACTTTCTCGCTGGTGAAGGAAAGAAGAGCAATTATAAAGAACGAATTGCACAACCATTGATGAATTTTGAAAGCACCCAATATATTTTTTCATTTGGCTTGCGTTTAATGTATCGGTTCAAAGATAAATTTAAGTCTTAATAGAAACACGTGAAAATAGAATTAATACGACTTGATGTGGAATATCAGTGTATCCGGATAGAAGGTTTGTGTGTCAGAATCTGATAAAAATGCTGATTTCTATCAAAAAATAAATTTAGGACATGCGCCTAATCACAGAGATGATTGAATGAGAATTTTACATCTTGCTTCTGGCGATTTATGGGCTGGTGCTGAAGTACAGCTGTTTCACCTGGCGAGAAATTTAGTCAAAGAAAATGATGTTACGCTACAGGTAGTATTGCTCAACCACGGCCAATTGGAGCAAAAATTACGAGCATCCGATGTGAACGTTTG
>JAOUJM010000033.1 GCA_029883265.1 Gammaproteobacteria bacterium | reverse complement strand
AAATCTTGCCGTCCTCTATTGCCAATTCATCCATGCTGAAAGTTATAAATCCATTTTCTTCAGAGACAATTTTTATTGAAACCGTATGCACTTTTGAAGGAGAAACTGTAGATGTATCTACGCCTGTTGTTTGCGTTTGTTTTGCGTCGCTATTATCAAGATTAAGAATCACTTCAGCACGCCATGATTGATCGGCTTTATCAAGTTCCGCATTCAAATTGATACCGATTTGACGCGCATCTAAATAATTCATTGATGCTTTCTGCGTTGCTCCGAAATAGGCTTTCAGAGCGAGTGTAATCTGCAGCATCAAGGATAGTTTTGCTGCTAGCAAAGAAGACACTGCATACGGCTGTGCAGCCGTAATCAATGATATGCGTTGTTGTAACACTTTATCATCGTGCATTAACTCCATGCGATTTGTTTCACGAATGGCGTCGCTAGTGCTATTAAAGCTCCAGGGTTTTCCAGAAATTAAATTATTGTACTCAACTAAATTCATGGGTGTATAAACCAATAACTCGGGTTGGGTTTGAATAGACGTTAAAACTTTGATGTGCTGCATCACCGGTAATGTTTCAGCAAAACAATTCTTTCGCTGCTTACAATTGCTACAGGCAAAATACTGTTCAGTTTTAATTGGATCTTGCCAAATACTAGGCAATTGCCGAAACAATTCTGACCAACGTCTAACATCGACATCCTCATCACTGGCAAGCAACTCGTCGTCGAATAGATAAACATTTTGGTTACGATTGTGTGTTAGACATTGACCGCAAGACAAGGCTTGATGCGCATCAACTTCATCGGCTTCGAGTGCTGCGCCACAACTTGGGCAAGGCAAGTGAAAACTTTTTCCGGTTTGCTCACATAGCATAATCGGTGCGAGCACCTGGTTTTCGTGATTGTCTGGCGAGCCAGTCAAACCGCTGGCTTTCACTTGTGTTATTGATGCTATTGAATCGTTCGTCGCCAATAAACGCAAAACCATCGGCTGGGTCGTGGCGTCTTTGCCTTGTCGTTCGACAAAAAAACCGGGGGGGGAGTTTAGAATATCCAGCTCATAGCAAGCTGCCGTTTGCATTTCTGCATTCGGAGATTTTAATTTTAACCGTAACTGATCGTTGTCGGCTAATTTCAAGACTGTACTCAAATCAGCGCTATTTGGCTGTTCCATAATGATGCTTTCTTATAATCAATCATCCCTGGGCAACAATGGCCTTTCCAAGCTTGTAAAATTTCGATGAAAACAAGGTTTTCACAAACTCATTCTGTTTTACACAAACTTATCTGAAACAATCAAGAGCTTAACTAAGCCAACCTGTGGCGTCCATAGTTCAAAAGATGTAACAAGTTGCTTGACTGGCCCCTCAACCAGCATCAAACAATAACCAAGTAATGTTAATGGCTATTGCAACATTATTTAGTCATTATAATCCTTTACGAGTGTAACTAAGATCCAAATTGGGTTCTATTATTTATTTGGGCTCATGCACACTCATTACTAAATATAATGCTAAATACATTACATAGTTTAAAGTTTAATCTCAATAATAACAACAGAGACAAACAAAAACTTGAAGCAGATTATTAGGTATTTTTTGAGTGGGTATTTTCTTGAGTTTTAATATCAGAAATTAAATCGCTTGTTGCTGTGTCAAGTTAGCGCTAATTAAGGCTTGTTGAATATTCGCCTGGGTCAGAACAATGGGAGTCTGTACCATAGGCAAGTCCAATGCCTTAGCAATAGACTCCGAAAGATTGACCAAAACCACATGGACTTTTTGTTGCAGTAAATGCGAAAGAAAATCGGCGAGAAAAGTTTGGCTTCCAGGCTGATGCTTAAGATAGTGTAAATCGTCGATTAAAACCAGGGTCGGTTGATTCGCTTGCATGACGACTGCACGTAACTCGTCTTGCTTTGCACTGGTGGTTGACAATTGATGATACAAACTTTGTTTATCACCGATGGAAACAAACACCCGGGAATACCAACCGACACTTGAGCCTGGGGCAACAGGAATAAACAATCCACTTTTTGCCATTAATACGAGAAGACCAATGGTTTTTACACATAAAGTTTTCCCACTCATCGGTTCGCCATTGATACTAATGAGTGGTTGACGCGAACTGAGTTTGAATTGATAAGGAATCACGTAATTCAAATCACCCAAGCGTTGCTGTAAATTCAAAATAGGATGCCTCGCATCTTTTAACTGTAACCCCGGTTTTTCTTCGAGGCGTGGTGCGATACTGCCGCTTTCCTGGGCCAATTTAACAGCAGCGAACGCAAAGTCAATTTGTGAAATAAGTTGTAACATGGCGTCTAGTTGTGGCAGATGGTCGCTTAAAAGCGCGCTCAATTCCCGCAAAACAACTTGTTCTTCGATTAAAAAACGCTGCGCTGCTACTTCAAGCTGATTATTTAACTCAATCATTTCGAAAGGTTCGATTAATTGCTCATAATTCGGGCCTCGACCAAAATATACACCTGACACTTTTTCCGCAGCGTCTTCTCTTACTTCAAATACTAGACGTTCCCCATGCCAATGACCTTGATGTGATAGCACAGCTAGTACGTGTTGTTCGTTTTCTTCAATCCATGCTTGGGCTCGAGCTTGTACATCTTTTTGTAGTTGATGATAGCTCTCCCAAGCAACTGCTAACTCCGGACTGGCAAGTGCTATTATTTCTCGATGATGGAAATCAATGCAACGCACAAGACGATCTTTTACAACAGGATCAAGTTCTATATCTTTTAAATCAAGCTTGATCAATGGCGGCCAATTGCGCAATACGGGCATTAATGTTTCCAAGCGCGCTATGATTTGTAATACATCAGAAAGCTCGCTCACACTCAAAATGGTTGTAGCAAATTTTAAATTTCGAATGATTGAAAAAATATTTGGTAAGCGACTTAAATCCGGTGACTCACGTGCATCCTGCATGGCGGCCGCAGCTGTAATTGCACGTTGGCGCTCGCGTGCAATGATGATATTTGCTGCCGGTCGCAATTTACGCACATAATCAGTGCCATACGCAGTTTGAGTATAGCTTTCAAGCAATCGCAAAACAGCGTCGTAATCCAGTGCAGCAAAATCTTCAAGCATAAGGGCTTTAACATCATGAAGTTTATTTAAACCAGCGGGTCAATAAACCCGCTTTCCTTGTGTACAATTGTTGACGGGTTAATATTGCAAACTTGATTTTTGTCAGGTCATGAGTCAACAAATACTCTAACCATTGTCGATCGTTCAAGCCGGTTTCTTGATAGTTATTGTCTAAATTCCCATCAATTGCCTGTGATTGTAAAAAGATAAGCGTTTGTTCCGGTAGATTTTTTAAAAATTCTCCTAAATTTTTAGCGGAGATATTGGGCGAAACCAGGTTTACTCCCTGGTGTTTTGCAATACCAACCAGTAAAGGCAAATCACTGACAATGGTTTGCCATGGTGATTTTACGACTCTTGGCAACTCGGCCCCTCCCCATAACCACAAACTATTAATATCTGCTTGCCCTTGTTGGCGGCGCTGTTGATTGAGTGGATGTTGGAATAAATGGATTTGAATTTCATTTTGTAACCATTGCCATTGCGGGTCTGTTTCTTCATTTAACAGGTTCATACTAATCGAACGAGTTGTGTCAAGCATGGGCAAATACGCTGGCGTCTTCATGGCTTGGTTACTATGAATATACCAACGCCAAGGGTGTGGACAATATAGCCTCATATCTTCCGATTTTAAACGCTCATTTAAATCCTCTGCCAGTGCTTGTGCGCATTCCGCATCCAACGCCGCTTCTTTGGCGGACATAAAATAAATGTCCTGCAAGGAAATTTGGATATGACAAGGATCAGCTCGTAGCCAAAACCCACTACGGCTATCTAAACCTTCACCTAACGCACAAAGTGGAGCAATACCCGTGGTCAATGGATATTGATTTAATGTTAAAGCAAGCTGGTAAACATGATCCAGATTCAATCCAGCTCCACTCCGCCATTTTTTTAGGAAGGACTGAATATCGGCAAGTGATTCCAACTGCTGCATATCTGCCAACATGAGTATATTTTTATTGAATAAATCTTGGTTCACAGCTTATACGCCTTATTATTTCAATCAGGTATTCTAAACCTAAAAAACTTTACTAAAAAGTTTGACCCGTATTAACCCCTAAGGTAACGTTATGCGCCTTTAGCGCGAGGATCTCAAGTGGCCAAAAAGGCAAGTAAAACTCCCGATTTCGAGTCATCTTTACAGGAGCTGGAAGCGATCGTCAATCGTATGGAGAAAGGTGATAGTTCCCTGGAGACGGCTTTGGCTGATTTTGAACGTGGCATTTCACTTACACGTCAATGTCAATCCTTACTACAACAAGCCGAACAGCGAGTAAAGATTCTAGTGGAAAAAGATGGTGAACAATTGTTACAGCCGTTTGATGAGCCAGAGCAAGATGAGTAACCCTGATTTTCAACAAATGCTTGAGCTCTACCAAGAACGGGTAGAAACGGCCTTAAATAATTGCTTGCCTGCTGCCGACCTTGCGCCAACTAAACTTCACCAAGCCATGCGTTACAGCGTCATGGGTGGTGGCAAACGGGTTCGTCCGGTTTTAGTCTATGGCGCTGGCCAAGCCTGTGGCGCATCACTGGATCAGCTCGATGCGGCCGCATGTGCAGTTGAAATCGTGCATGTATATTCACTTATTCATGATGATTTACCCGCCATGGACAATGACGATTTACGCCGTGGAAAAGCGACTTGTCATATAGCCTTTGATGAAGCTACCGCGATATTAGCCGGTGATGCCTTGCAAGCATTAGCGTTTGATTTACTTGCCGACCAAACCAATTTAATTCCCAATGATTCCATCCGCGTGAAAATGATAGATACACTCGCACGCGCCTCTGGCTCCATGGGAATGGCCGGTGGCCAAGCTATTGATCTGGAATCGGTAGGTAAAAACCTGGATTTACAATCACTCAAAACCATGCATGAAAAAAAGACCGGTGCTTTGATCAAAGCTAGCATTATTTTAGGCGCTTATACCGCTGGTGGGCAAAATCCAGCAATATTAAAAGCACTCGAAGCCTATGGCCAATGCATTGGCCTCGCATTCCAGGTACGTGACGATATACTTGATGTGGAATCAGACACGGAAACTTTGGGTAAACAGCAAGGGGCCGATATGGCTTTAGATAAACCCACTTATGTTGCATTATTGGGCTTGGATGGAGCCAAAAAAGTCGCTCTTGATTTACACCAGCAAGCTGTAGAGCATTTACAATTATTGGATCAAAGAGCCGATTTTCTACGTAAGTTATCGGCTTATATAGTAAAACGAAGTTATTAAGCAGTTGACAGGCGAGCCTTTGCAAGCCTACATTCACACTACGTGCAACATCCTAGCACCTTGTTTGCATGGGATAAGTTAAAGTAAGGAATAGACGAAGCGCTCATGCAAGAACAGAGCAGTTATCCACTATTAGAATCCATAGATTCTCCCGATGACTTACGCCACTTGGCGGAAGACCAACTCCCTACGCTTGCAGTTCAATTACGTGACTATTTATTAGAATCCGTGGGCAAAACTGGCGGCCATCTATCAGCTGGTTTAGGCACTGTCGAACTAACCATTGCCCTGCATTTCATCTATAACACACCATTTGATCGCTTAATTTGGGACGTGGGTCATCAAAGTTATCCCCATAAAATTCTCACGGGTCGACGCGACCAAATGCCAAGTTTGCGCCAAAAAGGCGGTTTAGCGGGATTTCCTAAACGTGAAGAAAGCGAATATGACACATTTGGCGTGGGTCACTCCTCGACTTCCATTAGTGCGGCATTAGGAATGGCGATTGCGGCACAAAAACAAACAACAGGCCGCCATATTGTGAGCGTTATTGGCGATGGCGCCATGACCGCAGGTATGGCATTTGAAGCCTTGAATCACGCGGGTGATTTAGATGCAAATTTGCTTGTGATTCTCAACGACAATGAAATGTCGATTTCACCGCCAGTCGGTGGTCTTTCAAATTATCTTGCTCGCATCATGAGTGGAAAAATCTACTCGAATGTGCGCGAAAGTGGCAAAAAAGTACTAAAAAATATGCCGACTGTGTCAGAACTTGCGCGTCGTGCCGAAGAGCACGTTAAAGGCATGGTCATTCCTGGCACTTTGTTCGAAGAATTAGGATTTAACTATATTGGCCCAATTGATGGTCATGATTTAAATGTGCTTATCCCTACATTACGTAATTTACGTGACCATAAGGGTCCACAATTTCTGCACATTATTACTAAAAAAGGTAAAGGGCATGCGCCTTCCGAAGCCAATCCTTGTGAATATCATGCGGTCACTGCATTAAATGAAGAAACCGGTGAATCGGTAAAAGCCAAAGTAGCAACCACTCCGACTTACACTCAAGTATTCGGCCAATGGTTATGTGACATGGCAGCCCAGGATAGCCGTTTGCAAGCCATCACCCCTGCCATGCGCGAAGGCTCCGGTATGGTGCGGTTTTCTCAGGATTTTTCTGAACGTTATCATGACGTTGGCATTGCTGAGCAACATGCAGTAACCTTCGCGGCTGGCCTTGCTTGTGAAGGCATTAAACCAGTAGTAGCGATTTATTCCACTTTTTTACAGCGCGCTTATGACCAACTCATTCACGATGTCGCAATCCAAAAGCTACCAGTCTTGTTTGCTATCGACCGTGCTGGTTTAGTTGGCCCTGATGGCCCTACTCACGCGGGTTCATTTGATGTCAGCTTTTTGCGCTGTATTCCTAATCTGTTACTAATGGCACCAAAAGACGAAAACGAATGCCGGCAAATGTTATACACTGGATTTCAGCACAATGGACCGGCGGCAGTCCGTTATCCTCGCGGTCGTGGACCGGGAGCAGAAATCCAAGAGGAAATGACAGCTCTCGCCATAGGCAAAGCAGAAGTTTTACGCAGAGGCAAAGATATTGCTATTTTAGCCTTTGGCAGTATGGTAATTCCGGCACTAGAAGCGGCCAAAGATTTTGATGCTTCTGTGATTAACATGAGATTTATCAAACCCTTAGACCGTGAAACCATTATAGAAGCGGCAACCCGTCACGACTTGATTGTTACAGTAGAAGAAAACGCCATCATGGGCGGCGCTGGATCGGCGATTAATGAATTACTCGCCGGGATGAAAAACCCACCACGTATTATTAACTTAGGCATTCCCGATCGATTTATCGAACATGGTAGCCGAGAAGAGCTGCTTGCTGAGTGTGACCTCGATTCCACTGGTATTCGTCATCAAATTGAGATAGCCTTACGCGATTTTATGCCTGAAGCACTACCTTTAGGCGCCAATTCCAAGTAAAATACTCAACATAATGGCAGCACGTTATACATTAAAAGTTGTTACCGACTTTGCAGCAGCGCATTCTCTGAGAAATTATCAGGGCAGCTGTGAGCGGCTTCATGGCCATAACTGGAAAGTTGAAGTGGAAGTCAGCGCTCGAACCTTGGATGAGGTTGGAATGGGTCTCGATTTTAAGACCATTCGCCGCGCCACTAATGACTTTTTAGATCATCTTGACCATTATAACCTGAATGATGTTCCGCCTTTCGATACGATAAATCCAACTGCGGAAAATATTGCGGCTTACATATTTAAGGGCCTATCAGAAAAACTGAATAACGAACGGGTCAGCATCAGTGCTATAACCCTGTGGGAGACCGAACGCGCCTGTGTTCGTTATAGCGAGGATGAGTAAAATGAATAACCCAGACGTGCAAACAATTGCTGATGTTCAAAACAGTGAAGATAAGCGCCAAATTCCGATTGATAAAGTTGGAATTAAAGATATTCGCCATCCCGTTCGCGTCAGAGAACGTGCAGGCGCGGAACAACATACTATCGCTAACTTCAATATGTATGTCAATTTACCACATAACTTCAAAGGCACTCACATGTCGCGCTTTGTTGAAATTTTAAATCAACATGAGCGTGAAATCACAGTGGATTCCTTCAAAGAAATGTTGATGGAAATGACTGAGCGCTTAGAAGCTGAAGCGGGCCATATCGAAATGACCTTTCCCTACTTCATTAATAAGGTGGCACCGGTATCCAAAGTACAGAGCTTGATGGACTATGAAGTCACATTTCGTGGTGAGATAAAGGATAAAAAACCCTGTTTAATTATCAAGGTTGTAGTACCCGTCACCAGCTTGTGTCCATGCTCGAAGAAGATTTCTGAGTACGGTGCACATAATCAACGTTCTCATGTCACCATCAGTGTTCGCACCAAAGCCTTTGTTTGGATCGAAGAATTAATTGATTTGGTTGAAGAACAAGCCTCATGTGAACTGTATGGTTTATTAAAACGTCCTGATGAAAAACACGTCACCGAGCGTGCATACGATAATCCAAAATTCGTCGAAGACATTGTGCGAGACATTGCTGCTAAATTGAATGACGATGACCGTATTTCCGGCTACACCGTGGAATCGGAAAACTTTGAGTCAATTCATAATCATTCAGCGTATGCCTATATTGAGCGCATGTAACTTCTCGCTCTGTGGACACCTTTATAATATCTTCAAACTTCTAAAATAGAGCCGACCTGAACTGAATGGTTTCGGCTCGTCGATCTATCGAATGGTGCAGCCATTTATGCATTTTGAAATATTGATAGGCATTGATATTTCTAATTCAAATATTAGTTGCATATTGGAAAAAGATGGGCAAAGCGTGACTCTAGCATAACGATAATTTTTGCCCAGTAAAGTTCAAGCGGTTATAACATAACGCAAATCTTTTCAAACTCGTAAAAAATTGATTCCAGCTAAAACCAGGTTAACGAATTGTTTTGCCATATCAAGTGATATGCATAACAATAGGTTTTAGTGTTTACCTTAAGTTTGGATTTGACAAGACCTGGGTTTGCGCGTTAACTTAAAGCCAATGAAAAAAATAATCATACTGACATTATTAGCCACTCTTCTTTGCTCAACAAATGCTATGGCGTGGGACAACCATCCAGAGGCTTTATTTGGGCACGGACTTGAGAACATTGCTGAGACCTTGATGCTGGATCACTCCCATTCACAGGAGAATGAGCATCATGAAGACCATTGCTGTCACAGCAGTGCTCACAGTCTTGCTATACCCAATGACTATCTAATATCAAACAATGTTATCCAACAACAACGGCAAAGTTTTGTAAAAACAAATACGCCATTACCTTTTCTTCCTCCGTTTTTACGCCC
This sequence comes from Gammaproteobacteria bacterium, assembly GCA_029883265.1. Classification (GTDB taxonomy): domain Bacteria; phylum Pseudomonadota; class Gammaproteobacteria; order S012-40; family S012-40; genus JAOUJM01. The sequence goes on along the minus strand of JAOUJM010000033.1, from coordinate 18,100 downwards.
CCCTACTGCATAAACCTAACATACTTTATCGTTCACCGCACAAAGGCGGTGTGTATTAAGTTTTTATAAGGTTTATGTCATGAACTTCAGATTAGAATTTCTGGCGCTTGCATATTGCTGTTTGTGCATGATGCCACAAAGTACTTTCGCCAATCAAAAAGAAGATAAGATCCGCTTGGCCGGATTTATCAACAACGTATGGCAACATGCCCCACAGCTTGCACAAGCAGAATTTGAATACTCAGCTGTACTACAAAAAGTAAATCAGCTTAAACGGCCTCGTTTTAACCCGGAGCTGTCGCTAGAATATACTCATTCTGAGGTTAATACTCGCACCCTTGGAATGAGCCAAACCATTGATTGGAGTGGGAAACAAATATCATATGCGCATCAATTTGATTTGGAACAAGAACGTGCCCTATTAACAATCGTTTATTTGCGCCAGACGATTGCATTAAATACGCTAAAACTACTGGCTCGATATCAATTGTTGCAACATCAAGTTCAATTGAGCCGAACTCGAAGTGAATTATTATCTGACTTAGTAACAAGCGCTACGCAGTCCATGCGTGCTGGAGATAGTCATGAACTTAATCTAGCACAAGCAAACGTTGCTCAAAATGAATCACTATTTGATTTGACTAAACTTGAATCGGAATTGCTATCAACAGAAACTCAACTACATAACGAAACTTTAGTTGATGCAAAATTTTGGCCTTCGATACTCTCACAGGATATTAATCCCGACTTTGAATCGGTAACTGATGATAATTTGATTACCCTCTCCCAAGTCAAGCTTGCTTTTCTCAATTGGCAACTTGCAAAAAGTAAAATTAATGTAGCGCGGGCAAACACAAAAATAGACCCTACAATCGGCATGCGCCTCGGCACTGAGGATAATAAACTATTATTCGCCGTCAGATATGAGATGCCATTGTTAATACGCAATAATTATCAGGCCGCAGTAAAAGAAGCGAATTACACATCCTTGGCTGCAGAAAAGTCCTATCAACATGAAATACGCAAAGCAAAAATATCATTTATCAGCAAGCAAAAACAATTAGCACTGCTGCATCATACCTATAAAACCTGGAATACAAGCGGTTTTCTTGCACAGCAAAAACAGACAAAACTGCTGCAACATTTGCAGCGTACAAAAGAACTTAATGCCAGTGACTATTATCAACAAGCCAAACAAAATTTGGATGTGCAAATATCTGCATTGGAGCTACAAAAAAGTGTTTGGATGGTATTTCTAGACTGGCTTTATGCATCAGGCCAGTTAGATTCTTGGATAGGGGTAAATAGTTCACTTAGCACAACCGCTATACATGGAGAACAACAATGAAAATTTTATTTAGTGTATTACTAGCTATTTTTCTGTTCAATTCAGCGCTGGCTCAAGAGAACCATACCTCACATCAGCACAAAGACATAACTCATCGAGTGAACGAAGATCATGACCAGGGACATGACGCTACATTAGAGCTAAACACTAAGCTTCAAGTCTCTGACCATGAGCACAAACCAAATGACAAGCATGAACACGAAGATACACATGAAATCACGCTTAGTGAAACTCAAGTGTCAATGGCAAATATAAGATTGCTACAACTTAAAGAGGAATCCATCAAAGAAAAACTTTTAGTCCCCGGTGAAGTCATTGTCAATGCTCATCGTACAAGCTCAATTGTATCAAGAGTTAACGCACAACTGTTAAAACAACATGTACAGCTTGGTGAGCAGGTGCAAGCACAACAAGTCTTACTTACGCTTAGCAGTCTTGAAATGGCAGCTGCTCAAGCAGATTTGCTCAGCGCCAATATTGAATTACAACAAGTGACAGAACTCGGCAGCGCCATTGTCTCAAACAAACGCTACTCCCAAGCCTCGATTAATTATCAGCGAGCATTATCAAAAGTTGTTGCTTTCGGAATGCATTCACGAGAAATTGAACAACTCTTGAAAAACAATACCGCTAGTCTCGCCAATGGAGAATTCCAATTAGTGGCAGCACAAAACGGAATTGTGATAACTATGGATTTTATCATCGGTCAGATGGTGTCGCCTGGGCATGAAATGATACGAATCACCGATGAATCTAAACTCTGGGTGGAAGCACGTCTTCCCTCGTCCCATCGCTCTTTTCTTAATATTGGTGCTGCTACAGAAGTTACAATTAGGCAAGAAAAATATCTTGGATCAATTGTTCAAATCCAACATCAATTGGATGCAATAACCCGCACTCAGCCCATTATTGCGGAAATTGACAATTCCGCTCACCGACTTCACCCAGGACAGTTTGTAAATGTTTCTATCGAAACCGAACGATCACTTTCAGGAATAATAGTGCCTATCGAAGCCGTGTTGCGCAACAGTCAAGGCCGCTGGCAAGTTTATGTTAAAGATTCAAATGGTCGATTTGCTGCAAAAGAAGTTGATCTAATTAAACAGATTGGACAACAGGTGCTTATAAGTGGTGTGGCACCTAATCAACACGTTGCAGCCGAAGGTGCATTCTTTATTCAGTCAGAGCTGGCTAAGTCTGCATTTGATGTACATAACCATTAGGAGGTTGTAATGTTAAATCGACTGATTGATCTCGGCATTGCTTATCGTTTTTTTGTACTGTTAATGCTGCTTACTTTATTATTCGCTTCTTTTTTTATTTTACCCTCATTGAAGCTTGACTCATTCCCCGATGTCACCAATGTTCAAGTTCAAATTAACACGGAAGCTCCGGGTTTGGCTGCAACAGAAGTAGAACAACTTATTACTTTTCCCATTGAAGCCGTCATGTACGCGCTACCGGATGTGGAACAAGTTCGCTCGATTTCAAAAGCGGGTTTATCGGTTATCACTGTTGTATTTAAAGATTCAATAGACATTTATTTCGCTCGTCAACTCGTTTTTGAGCGACTGCAAATAGCCAAAGAAAATATTCCGAGTGGTGTTGGAACGCCAGAAATGGGCCCCAATAGTTCTGGTCTTGGGCAAATTTATCAATACATCTTACACACAGATTCGACCAATTCTTTAGACGGCATGGACTTGCGCAGTTTGAATGACTGGGTGGTCAAACTACTTTTAATGCCCGTTGAAGGCGTTACTGATGTTTTATCCTTCGGCGGAGAAGTCAAACAATTTCAAGTTATGGTCAAACCACAACAACTACTTGCCTACGACTTACAATTAGATGAAGTGATAGAGGCTATTGAAGTCAACAATCATAACGCTGGTGGCTGGTTTTTAGATCGTGGCGCAGAGCAACTCGTCATTCGTGGTGTTGGCTGGGTTCGAAGTGGTCACTATGGATTGAGTGACATTGCCAATATCCCATTAAGAACCCATCAAGGAGTGGTTATTCGTGTCGCTGACGTTGCCAATATTCAATTTGGTTCTGAAATTCGTCAGGGTGCGGTAACCATGAGCCAGCGTGAAGCCAACGGTGACATAAAAACCTATGGCGAAGTAGTCGCAGGCATTGTATTAAGTCGAACCGGTGCAAATACTAAATCAACCATCGACGCAATTAAAATCCGCCTCCCTATGATACAACAAGCCCTTCCACAAGGAGTATTCATCAAAACGTTTTATGATCAATCGGATTTAACTGAGAAGGCCGTGTCTACGGTTACGCAAGCTTTATTAATTGCCTTTATTTTGATTGTCATAATATTATTTCTCTTTTTACTAAATCTACGCGCCACTCTTTTAGTTGTGATATCCGTTCCGATATCCATTGGACTCGCGCTGATAATCATGACCCAATGGGGTTTATCAGCAAACTTAATGTCATTAGGCGGCTTGGCTATTGCGATTGGAATGATGGTTGATGGTTCAGTCGTCATGATGGAACATATTTTTCGCCACTTAGTTCAACCCGACGAATTACATGCCGGTAATTTTCATCGAGACCGATTTGATGCAAAACATGATGACCATGGAGTCGCATTGCGGATACAGGAAGCAGCTCGTGAAGTGGGTCGACCGGTTTTTTTCGCGGTCATGATCATCGTAATTGTATTCGCGCCTCTATTTAGTCTTGAGGGTGTTGAAGCCAAACTTTTTCATCCCATGGCAATTTCGATTGTTCTGGCTATGTTGATTTCATTGCTTGTGGCCTTGTGTGTTGTTCCCGCCCTCGCGACTTATTCTTTCAAGCAAGGAGTCGCTTATCGAGAAAGTCCAATCTTGAGACCCTTGCAAACAAGCTATCAATATTTATTAAATCAAAGCCTAAACAATCGCAAACTAGTCAGCATTGGTGCCGGCAGTCTATTTTTATTGACGCTTGGATTGTTACCCTTCTTAGGCACTGAGTTTGTACCGGAACTTGAAGAAGGAACGCTCAATATACGGGTTACTTTAGCACCTTCTAGTAGCCTCAAAACTTCTATCAATGTTGCAAAAAAACTCGAACAACAGTTAATGGAATTTCCTGAAGTGATTTATACGTTTAGTCGTATCGGTCGTCCCGAGTTGGGTGGTGACCCGGAACCCGTATCGAATATTGAAATCTACGTTGGTTTAAAACCACAATCCGAATGGACCAGTGCGGGATCTCGGCAAGTGTTACAACATTTAATGCATGAACGACTATCCTTGCACCCTGGCTTATTATTTACTTTTTCCCAGCCGATTGCTACGCGAGTAGATGAATTATTATCTGGCGTGAAAGCACAACTCGCAATTAAATTATTCGGCCCCGAGTTAACACAGCTTGCTGACTACGGAAAACAAATCGAAGCCTTGGTACGTGGCATTAAAGGTAGCCGTGATGTTGAGATGGAACCAATTAGTGGTGAAACACAGTTGGTTGTGCGGCCAAATAGAGATGTATTGGCGCGATATGGAATTTCAGTTGCTCAAGTTATGGATGTCGTTGAGAAAGCGATTGGTGGCCAAAGTGCAGGACAAGTGATTAATGGCAATGAACGTTATGACATTTATGTTCGTTTAGATGAGGAATATCGAAATAGTCAAAGCGCCATTCAAGCCTTAATTTTGAAATCACCGAGCGGAGCTTGGCTGCGCTTATCCGAAGTTGCTGATGTCGAAATTGAATCCGGGCCACCACAAATAAGACGCGACGATGTGCAACGCCGGGTTGTTATTCAATCAAATATTGAAGGTCGTGATATGGGTGGATTTGTAGAAGAAATAAGTCAAGCTATTAGTCACGAAATACAACTTCCACCAGGTTATAGTGTAGAATTTGGTGGTCAATTTAAAAATCAGCAACGTGCTCAGCAACGTTTATTAATTGTCGTACCAATATCCCTAGCGCTAATTTTTCTCATGCTCTATTTCGCATTTAACTCTCTAGGTCAGGCTTTCCTTATCATGTTAAATGTTCCGCTGGCTTTAATCGGTGGTGTTGTTGCATTATTCATTAGCGGGCAATATCTTTCAGTTCCCGGCTCTATCGGTTTTATCACTTTACTTGGTGTCGCTGTATTGAACGGTGTGGTCATGGTGAGCGCTATCAATCAACGCATAATTGATGGAGCTAGTCAGCAACAAGCGATTGTCGACGCAGCGCTTTCGAGATTGCGACCGGTGTTAATGACAGCCTTGACCTCTGCTTTAGGTCTTATCCCCCTACTCCTTGCTACAGGCGTAGGTTCTGAGATTCAGCGGCCGTTGGCAACCGTAGTCATCGGCGGTCTAAGCTCTTCAACGCTATTAACCTTGATTGTGCTTCCTTCGCTTTATAGCGTTTTCACAAAAACTACAAATCAAGACCGTTGAGCTTATGCGACTGGTTATCCTGGCCTTATTTTTCGTTTGCCCTACCAGCGTTTTCTGCGTAGGGACAAATAGAAAGGCCAGGGTAATTTGTTTCTTGGAGTAGGCTAAATTTTAGTATGCTTGATTACATCCGTTGACAATACAAGATTGTTTGAGAAATATCTCAAAGTATAGTCTTTTTCCATATGATCTTTCATGGCCTCACTATCTTCGAATATTTCCCATAGTATAAATTTATTATTAGAATCTCTATCTTTAAATATTCTGAATTCAATACAACCTTTCTCTTCTAACGTTTTCGCTTCTAAGGCCTTAAGCTCTTCTTCAAGTTCATTTTCTTTTCCAGGTTTAGCGCCTATGATGGCAGTCATTTCAATTCGTTGTGACACTCAATCTTCTCCATTTTATATTTCTCAGTTGTCTCTACTCCAGCTTATTGACCTTCAGGCGGTTGCCATAATTCTAGTTTGTTTCCTTCGGGATCAAGAACCCAGCCAAATAATCCAAATTCCGATTCATCTATTGTATCAAGAACATTACAGCCTTCCATGCGCAACTCATGCAATAAACCATGGAGATCAGCCACACGATAGTTAATCATGAACGAAGCAGTGCTCGGTTCGAATTGTGACGCATCATTAATCGACCATATAGTTGTCCCATTGCTTGTTGTTCCAGTATTATCCACACAATCAAACGTGGTGCCTCCCCACTCCTGCACATCAATACCAAGATGTTTTTTATACCAAGCCTGAAGCGCGGCAGGGTCCTTAGCGCTGAAAAATATTCCTCCTATTCCAGTTACTCGTTTCATGCGAACACTCCTTTTCTAGTAGATAGTGTCAACAGTTTCGTAAGCCAGTACAAATAACTCATCAAAACTGACTGCTTCGATTCATTGGACTACATCAGCCATTACTTGCTTGGTTATAGAATTAAGCTTTGTATAAGGTAAAGAGCCCTATTAGAATAAAACCCACACCTGCAATATAGTGCAAATATTTTTCATTTATATACTCAGAAAACACACTGCCTGCTAAAACACCAATGGCAGAAGAAACAACTAGCGCTGCCGATGCGGCTAAAAACACTGTGTATTTGTTCACTTCTTTATCAGTCGCAAATAACATAGTCGCCAGTTGCGTTTTATCACCCAACTCTGCAATAAAAACAGCGATAAAGATAGTTAGGAATATTTTCCAATCCATACTTGTGATCTTTCAATTTATGTTGCTAGACAATCAAATGAGAACGCACTAATTTTTTTCACAATACTGAGTTAGCTTAGTTCATACTGTTCATGCCTCGCCGTTTCAGCCATCTTCGTCGGCTGGCCACTTATCATATTGAGTGACGCCGTCTGGAATGATTTCCCAGGAGGCTTTTGAACCAACAAAAATATGTCTTTTTAGGGTTACATCAGGATCACCATCCACACATCCTAGTGTTACCCCATGAACTTTGCCTTGATAGGTACCACATAAGGTTGAACCACACTTGCTACAGAACTGTAAACCCGCACCATTGGTTGATTCATAATTACTAAGAAGCGTTTCACCGGTCAACCATTTGAATTCACCCGAATCTACTAAAGCATAGGCTGATGCTTGTGCGCTAAAAGCTTTGCGGCACATGGAGCAATGACAAGAACGAGCGTCTTTTAATTTTCCTTCTATTGTGTAGGTGACGGCTCCACAGAAACATGATCCCTCTATTGACATTATATCTTTCCCTTCTGGTGATCATTAGAATTTTTTTATCGCCATTTTTAAGTAAAGCGCAACAAATGACTGTATAACATTCTGTAATTTATGTCAGACATCATAATTGTTTTATACTTTTGTTGCATAAACTCTGGTATATCAAATATTCAGTCAGCTATCAACAGATAGACCCCAACTAAACCGAGAACTGCAAAAAGTGGAATCAAACATACAAAATTTAGTAACTAATGGTAGCGCAATTCATACCAGTTAGATCGCTCAATATATTTTGAGTGAAACAGAATGATAACCCGTACCACTGACTGATCGATATGTTTTGCAAAACGAATCTAATTAATGACTAATATCATAAGAAATGACGTGAAAATAACGTGCAATCGCATTTCCGTTTGGATTTAAGGCGGGATCAAGTGTGCCTTGAGTTTCACGGGCCAACCAGGTTTGTGCATTGCATTGCCATTCGGGAGCAATACTTTCTTGGATAAACCAAGCCGAGAAATCAATGGTATAAGTCCCGGTATCGGGAATAAGTTTTTCATCTCGCGATGCTTTCCATTCAGTTATACCATTGGTAGGATGTTGACAATAGATTAAGGTCCAATAGTCCAGGCTTTCGCCTTCTATGGAAGGCGACCATTGTAACTCGTAAGCAGCGTTCCCATCCTGGGTGGATTGATCCAGAGGAGAGTTAATGACGACTGGCGAAGGTCCGGTTACAAAGGTGTTCGGCGCATCTTCATAATCAGCACGAAAAATTGATAGTGTAAACATTTCATTTGTATTACTAAAATCAAAAGAAGCAGAATATGATTTCGTAGATCTTGAATCATGCTTAAGCATCGTTTGAGCAATGCCTTTCGCTTTAATCGAAAGTGTTGCCTTATCCAGAATCAACTCTTGAGTGCCATCATAGAAATACAAAGTCGCCGATGTCTGTTCAATGTTAGGGGAGGATTCAATCTGAAAACTAATTTTTAGATCTTTTGTTTTCGGCTCGCCGCAGCCTGACAAATGAGTAACTACAATACCCAACAATAACATTTTTGAGCCATATCGACCTAAAGATAATAAATAATTACTGCTATGCAATTTGTAAAATAATCGGGCCTGCGCACACATCGCTTCTTCCTTGGTTTAATCTTGTTTATAATAGCCTAATACCGTTTACCCCGTCGTTTCTAACACTCGATCTACTAGAGTGAATCCAAGCACACGAATCAAACACTTGTTTAGCGCCGATACTGATTACTCAACTTATTATTAACTATTGTGCCCTGTTCTATTCTCGATCTTTTCTACTGCAAACTATCTACTAAACGGAACGTGCATAACTTATTTTTCATCTTTGCATTAATTTTTTGGTCATTTCATTTCTGTGCCCAGCCCCACTAAAAAAATACTCGGTCCCATTAATTGGATTTACAAATTGAATTCAAACACTGTCCATTCATCACTCAAATTTCGTGCACTAAACATCTGGACGAGCAATTCTAATTGTCGAGCCATTACTATCACCATCTATGTCAATATTCTTTGATGATTCATAAGTAAAAAAACGATGACGAATTTTTCTAATGTGTAATTCAAGTTGTTGCTGCGAATACGAAACTCTACGCCTGAGTTTACATTGGCCTAAAGCATTGGTTTTACAATAGGCTCGAATCTTTTTATTATTTCCGATCCACAAAGCTTTAACGAACGCATGACGAAGTGGCTGCTGCCATTGATCGACGACCGTAACATTCACCGTTGCATACCAATTGGAGTTTGTTAATCGTTTCGCCTTAGCATCCAGATCAGAAATAAACATCTGGGGTCTTTGTACATCCATACCAATAATGACTGGATCGTGATCTGAAGCACGATACACATTGTTCGCATATAAACTGTCGATTTGCGTCGTCGTTTTCAATTCAGTGTTATAGTCCAAGACATGCGGTTCATCGGCATTAATATGCCATATGGTCGCGCCTCTGATTTGTGGCAATAAACTTGAAGAGGCCAGCGCATGATCAAGATAACCAGACTGCCCCCTAAACACATAAGAATAGGCAGTTTCCGCGCCAATAAAATGGTCGATTAAATCGACATAGCCTGCGGTTTTGATTGCTGTGATCGGATCTTCTTTGGCATATGAATTTAAATCGCCAATTATTAGAAAATCGTCATCACCACTATGGGTTGGGTCTGTAGATAACCACTGAACTAATGCCTGTGCTGCTTGTGTACGCGTTAAATTACAATTGCCTTGAGCATCACCAATGTCAGGATCGCCGATACTGTCACAATTAGATCCTTTGGATTTAAAATGATTGACTGCTAAAGTTATTCTGCCTCGATTTCGAATTCGCTCAAAAGTTTGAGCCAATGTAGGTCGATTTTTTAAATCATTAAAATTGGCATTCACAGTTGAATCAAGAATTGCTGCTGCTCCAATCGGCTGAATCCTCTTGGGCCGATAAATGAGACCAACAGTGATTTCATCACTACCTATTCTACCAACACCGGGATTAATATAATCAAATGCTCGATTGTTACCTGCATAAGCATTGAGACCATTAACCAAATCCGCTATTGCACTATTGGCTGCATAACCATCATTTTCAATTTCCATTAGGCCAACAATATCCGCATCCATAGCGCTAATTGCCGCAATAATCTTATCTCGCTGACGTGTAAATTCCTCCAACGAATCGGCCCCGCGTGACGTAGGAAAGCCGCCACCTATTCCATCACCATTAAAATAATTCAAGACGTTAAAACTCGCGATTTTTATCCTGCCAGCCACGTAATCAGGCAGGCTTGAACGTGGGTTACTGGTAACAAACGACAGCGTTTGTGTTGGCTGGATTCGATATTGGTTGAACGCATAATGCAACACACCGCTGGTCTGATTTATGCTATCACCTATACGCAAACTATGAGTTGCACTTAATCCTGGATTTGGATAACGAATGGTTTCTGCATAACGCACACTACTACCATCATCCAATAAAATACGATTAAGATCATTGTCTATTTGCTGATTAATTGCTGTCGCCCCAGGTGACACAATATTACTTGGTATCATCAATCGATTATTTGCCGATAACCATAGTTCTCCAAAACGGCCTAAGTCATAATTCTCCGTGACAATTAATCTTTGTGAGAATTCTACTAACATCGACTCATACGCTTCGAATGAAGCGACATTATTCATTGGAAGTGTGAGATTTGCCGCTGTAGGTAGAGGATTATTTTGACTGATCACGTTAACATCGACTGATGTTAATTCAGTTAGTCCAAAATACTCTGCAACTATACCACTAACTTCTACTAAATCTCCAACCTGAACATCACCATCGTCGCTGCTATGGTATACAAATATGCCTTCTGATGTAGTGTCAGAATAATCTACATCGCTATCTTCTTCCTGCACAAAAAATCCGTTGAGTTGTGTTGATGTTTGAAAATCGCCGACCACTACTGCTTGAATAGTTACGGTTTGACCCAATAATGGACTGATATTGGTTTCACCCTGTATATCATGAATAAACACCTGTGGAATTGTTGGTGGTTCAAGCTCACCGCTGCAATTTACGCTATGAGTGCCAAGATCATCAAACACATCCTGACCAAAGGCAATCCATTGCAACGCAGGATCGAAATTATTATAAGCATCTACGTCGCCAACACAGACATCTGCTTTTCGGCGCAGCGTATTGTTTTGAGTGCCGACATTACCGCTAAGCCACTGTGAGCCAGGATCAACACCGATTTGCCCCAATGAATCAATAATGACACCTGCCTTTAATAACACCACAGCATCATCACCGTTAAACCAGGTCGTACTAGTGTCCAACTGATCAGCTAAATCCCTGAGTGCGGGTTCGGCCGCCTCTTGAGTAATCACAAAAGCATCACCACCGGATAAAAAACCCTGCAAGGTGATGGTTCTAGCGGCACTCAGATTGCCATTAAAATAAAACTGCAATTCATACGTGGACAAGTCCACCTCAACACCGGTGCCGTTGAATATTTCAACAGCTTTGTTCAAAGCACTACCTTCAACATATTCCGTAATCAACAAGTCATTGCTTTGCGCTAAAACAGAACTAGAAAATGTGAATGTTGCAAGTAACAATTGAAGGTAGAAACAACGAGCATTAGTAAACATGAACATACTCCCTTTTGGTGTTGGACTGGGAATACCGACAAATACCAGATTTGATATTCGGTGGTAAATACTTACATGATCATAGTTTGTTAATTTGGCAAAAACCAGAGTGTTTTTTACTAAATCGACATTGTTAGTCACACCCTATGATCAAAAAAAGCACACGGGACAAATTATCCAAATCTAGAAAAGAGTGGGAAATAATAATTGCAATAAACTTATTTTTCTAAATAATATTGCATCTCTAACTTCAACAAGTTCCACTTTTAGTGTTTTTATGCATATTCATCGCAATCAATCCATTCAACTAGTACAAATGTGAAGCCTCATCTTTCGCAACGCTTTCATTTAATTAGAAAGCCTACAAGTTTACTATTAGGAACAAAATACTTTTCCGATTCGCCTTGAGCAAACCACCAGCATAAACAGCGCCGATTTCAACCTCCCATAAACCTGGTAGCTGATAATAGAAAATTTATAGAAGAATCACACCTTTATGGCGCACAATTACAAGCAACAAATAGGGCATGAAATAAGCAATCTCTCAAGCTATTGTTATGTCTAGCTATACGACAGCAAATACGTAGTGGATAAAATATTTTCCATCCTATGATAAAATAAACGAAGCTGATTCAATTAAATTAAACACAAAGACTAACTTGGCAAAGCTGGAAATTGATCGAATGGGTTTTTATATTTGATATAGCTTGCTACCCGTACGCAAAAGCACAACCACTGGCATGTTATGCACTTGAACCCAGTTGTTTTGCTTTCGCCAGCCATTTTTCGCGTTGCTGTTGGTTTGAAGACATGATTGGTGCAAATTCTGAGATTTTTACAACTTTGACGCCACAAAATTCAAGAATGGTTCTTTTCATTTGGTTATGGCCCGGGCGTTGAAATACCCAGCGATAATACCAAGGCGGTGTATCCATGGTCACCATCAAATGCGCGGTGCGTCCTGAAAGCAATTTCTCTGGTAAAGATTTATCTCGATACTTAAATGCAAACCCTGGTAGGAAAACCCGGTCAAAAAAGCCTTTCATTAAAGCCGGCATAGCGCCCCACCAATTTGGATAAACAAACACCATATGAGTTGACCACAGAATTAATTCTTGGGCTTTTTTTAAGTCAGGTTCTAACGCTTGGATTTTATTGTAGCCCTGCCAAAGTATAGGATCAAAACTTAGTTTTCCAAGTTGCAGTTCACGAACCTCTGCACCGCTTTGTTTTGCAGTATCGATATATGCGTCGGCTAAAGAGCCACAAAAACTATCTGTATCAGGGTGTCCAAGAATGACAAGAATATTTTTTTTCATTATTTTCCTTTGCTTGAGAATCATTCATCAAGACTTGTTTAAATCAATTAAAATGCTCAAAACAAACTTGAGCAGGTCGAGAGAGTCTATTCGGCCAGCAGTAGTTGGCATACTCTTATAAATGCTAGATCAGCTGGGCACCTGTAATATAATAGTGTCCCCATATCAAAACGGAATAGACAATTCCGACAATAAGTAAAAATATTAATTCTTGTGAAAATGGTGGTCGCCTTTCTTGTCTTGGTTTTGCGCCTCTTCGTTTTGAAGTGAGTATGCTCGTTAGCCCTAGCAAAAGAAAGGTCGCAAAAAGTAATACGCTCGACACTTCACCATTAGCAATCAAATGACCGAACGACCACAATACCACACCCCAGCTTAATGGGTTTGCGGTAATTGCCTGTGCAGATGACGGTGCCGATCTTACCGAGTTCGACAAAAATAGATATATAGCGGGTAACATCAAGACCGCGGTAACCGTTTGCCCCCACGCTGGCGGCGTATAAAGAAAAAAATCGTTTGTTGTTTTGAACCCATAAATAATCAACGCAACACTTACAACCGATACGATATTAAAAGCAACTGAATAGTTTTTAATTCCGATTCTGGTGACTATTTTTTTTCTAGCCGTATAAAATGAAGGGATAAGATGAGAGCTTAAAAATATAACCAGCCCAATGATTAAAATTTCCAAATTAAGCGCTCCCACCAGTTGCAAATCTATTATTTCTGATTATAACAATGAAAGCTTACAGTGAGTGTAACATTTCAACAAATAACCAATATTTTCCAACCGCTCCAGTGACCAAAGAGTAGATTTAATAAGCTGTCTATACGATATTGCGGCAACCATTTTCTTTGAGCACTCTTTTTGTTGAAGCTGGATGGTTTTGAAGTTCGTTTTCCGGCCGTATAGGACGTTCCACCAAATTGCCGCCACAATTTGGACATTTATTATTCAAAATTGTTGTCGCACAGGTTTTACAAAATGTACACTCAAACGTACATATAACCGCTTCATTACTAGCCGGGGGAAGATCTTTATTGCAGCACTCACAATTGGGTCTTAGTTCTAACATCGGTCAATCCTTCTTGAATCTAAAAAAACAGAGCAGCATATTTTTACAGCCTATCTTATACAAAGTATACCGCTACAGCAATTATGTATAACACAATTAAAACTTTTCAATACCAATTTGCAACCACAAATCCAACGGAACGCCCCCCTTCCACACTTTCTAAGAAACGCTAAGGCCCCCGAAACGGAAAATGTATCGCTTGCTCTAGCGTAAGTCTATTCATTCGATAAAAATTGATAAATGCTCGCGTTAAGGTGACAACGAAAAAAATCATTGCGCCCAATCGATAGTCAGTTAGCTCTAACAATGGCAAAGCTATAGGTATCCACCAAACAAAGTTATAAATAACAACAACAATGCTATTTAATAGGCTGCGCTTAGCCGAGCTATAATTTCCTGTTTTTTTTATTTGCCATGCAAGCAGCATCGCTGAATGTTGTTCGATGATAAGGCAGTATAAGATCCCAATGGCTACTATGCCAAAAAAACCAATTTTGTCCGTCAAAACTGTAGAGAAAAAGACAACAGCGACAAAGACTAAGGCAGGCAATCCAAGACCTAATGTCATCAAATTATTGCAACGGACTGTTAAAATTTTGTCTTTATTCATCGACATTCCCTCTATCTATATCCTTCGGCACTAACACCTTAGCGTTAAGCTTAAAAGCTTGTAAAATATCACGTCCGATAATGTGTGAAACTAAAACAGTGCCAAGTTTGCAACGCTAGCACCTAGAAAACCTGTCAATACACTAAACAAATATATAGAATTATTATTTAACAACACTATTCAAGTAAACCTAGTTTCCCGGCCAAATAATTTCGATGCGCAGGCCACTCGGATCATAACACATCATGTGTTTAGCTGGACCAGGGCCTAACAATTCAGGCGAAAACTCGATTGCAATGTCATGACTAATCAGCTTTTCAAATACTAAGTTTAAATCATTCTCGCAAGAGACTTGAAGTGCAATGTGGTGCAAACCTACATTTCTATTTTTGTCGAATGTATTCACCGGTAGCTCTTTGGTGGCCCAGAGGGTTAGCATCATGTGTCCGTCGCTAACAAAAATGGCCGGGTAATCATCTCTGCGTTTAACTTCTTTCCATCCAAGCAATGAGATAAAAAAATCAGCGCTGGCCTCAAGATTAGAAACCGTTAAGCCAACATGGTGCACCCCTTGAGTGATGCTCGAAGTCATCGTTTACTCCTTGTCTTTAACTATTTTCCATATTTCTGACTATGCTTCCGATTTTCACTTGAGTCAGCCTTATTGTCAATAATTCTATTGTTGTTGATTCTGACAGCGTTTTATAGCGACTTACTCGCTTAGCGATACTCGTGATCATCAGGCACAGTCAAGCAATTCATCTAGCCGTTTTTTGTTTATATTGCCGGTATTCACGAATAAAAAAAATATTCGCTGACAAAAGCACCGTCAAGGTGAAGATACTAATAAAATACAAACTCAAATCAGCGACGATTAATTGAATATATGGGTTGACTTGAAACAATAATAAAAGATTATGAACAATCGCAAATATACTTGCGATAATCGTACTCATGGCTAAACAAAACCCGATAAACGCACCATTGCTTTTCATATAATGTTTACTGGGTAAGGTATAAAAACTTTTCACCCAGGAAGTCACTGTAAAATCACGACCATTGAAATAAAAATAAACAAAACGAAGCAAATTCAATCCAGGCTCAGAAACTGGATTACGCTGGCGTAATAAATATCGACTCCAGCCTAGTAACACAAGGCAAACTAATAGTAGTTGAGAAACTAATAAACCATTCCATGACATTTCAAAATGGGAAACCAAGGGATTCCATTCTTCGTGCAAACCGGGTGATAGTAAATAGGTGATATACAAATCCGCAACTCTTAAGCTAAAAATCACGAATAAGATAATTAAGAGATTTGGTAAAATTGATTTGATGGCTTTAAGCTTCATTTGTTTAAATGATGTAAGTAATAATATACATATTTATGCCAATACGGAATCATTCGCACGAGATGAGATTTGTTGATCTAGCATTTTGGCCCAACGATTTAAATGAGGATAATCATCAAGACTGATCTCGGCTAGGTCTTCAAGAGTTACCGTCCAAGGATAAATTGCAATATCCGCAATTGAATAATCACCAGCTATAAATTCCCGGTGTTGCAACTGCTGATCTAGGACTGAACAATACTGTACCAGATTGTTTTTGTAACGCTCAAATATGGCATTAGGTGTGTCCCCCTCATCATTCAATAAATAATGATGAATCTCAATGAGATTAGGACAAATATTGGCTGCTTCGAATATTAACCATTTCATGACCTCGCTTCGTGCCTTGGTTTCTTTGGGCAAAAGCTTTCCGGTTTTTTCTGCAAGATAAAATAAAATTGCTCCCGATTCAAACAACCTGACGCCCGTATCCAGGTCTACTATAGCGGGAACCATGCCGCTTGGGTTCACCTGGCCAAACTCTGGATCAAGTCCTCCATCCGCATGAACATCAACTGTTTTGATTTCATGAGGCAAATCGGTTTCTTCAAACATCAATGAAATTTTGCGTATATTAGGACTTTCGCTGAGTATTCGGTAGAAATGAATCATGAGAGACTCCCATTAAGATTATATTTTTTCTTTATTTACAACTATATTAACAACAGAGTCACAACAAATTACATAGTTCGCCTGACAACTGAATCAAGTACTGTTGTACCGCAACTCAACATTCATTGGCAAATCATTTTTTGCTTGAGGCTATTGTTTGGCTAAGATGTTTCAAAACACAATGTGTGATCAAAAACAATAATATGTTTCGATTGCTACTGCGACGTTGATTTGAATAAACAATTATTTGCTGGGCTCAGGCTCGGGTTCTGCGCCAAATCGAATCACTGAACCACGACGAATGGTACCGTTACGAATCGCGTTTTCTATTTGATTTTGGGGGATTATTTCTGGCACCGGCATAGTGATTCCTTGCGCCCCTTCATCACGATAAATTGCTTCCTGTGTCGCTTTATTCAAAACAGTGATAGCAATACGACGATTCACTGGATTCAGTGGATTTTTTGTATCATACAATGCCTTTGAAGCCATACCCACCACCCGAGCGATTTTCTTTGGATCAAATTTTGAAGCTAACATTTCTCGACGCGCAGCATTAGCGCGGTCTGCTGATAATTCCCAGTTTGTATAACCTGTGCCTGCGAAATAGCGACGTGCATCTGTATGACCCGAAATGCTGATATTGTTAGGCACTTTATTCAAGGCCTTAGCAATTTTTTTCAAAAGCTGGCGAGCATACGGTTTAAGCGTGGCGCTACCCAAATCAAACATCGGTCGATTTTTATCATCGACTAATTGAATACGCAAACCTTCTTCGGTAATGTCTAATAACACTTGATCTTTAAATGGTGTCAATTCGGGTGTGTTATCTATTTCATATTCAATTTCTGCCTGTAGTTCTTCTAATTGTTGTCGCTCAAGTTCCTCTGCAATTTTCTGTGCAGTTGATTCGTTGACATCATTATTGTCACTATCACGCATTAGCTCGCCTTGCCCTCGAGAGACATCGACATGCTTGCCTAAGCGTATGACGCTCGTGCTTGAGCCACCAGACGCATTGACGATGCTGGGATTTTTAAAAAACTTGGCAATGCCATCAAGCACTTCTTCATTGGAAACATTTAACAACCAAAGCAACAAGAAAAAAGCCATCATCGCTGTTACAAAGTCAGCATAGGCCACTTTCCAGGAGCCGCCGTGATGTCCACCACCAACGACCTTCTTTACTTTTTTGATAATAATGGGTTGTGCGTTTTCAGCCATCCTTAGCGCAATCCTTTATCAGTATTGATTAGCTTTTACGCTTGACATAGTCCTCTAACTCTAGAAATTTAGGACGTTCAGATGGGAAAATAACTTTGCGACCAAACTCAATAGCTACTTGTGGACTGTAACCATTAAGACTTGCCAATAGGGATACTTTTATCACTTCAATAAACTTGCCTTCGTCAGCAGCTTTGAATCCCAAGGCCGAAGCTAAAGGACCAGCAAAACCAT
>JAOUJM010000237.1 GCA_029883265.1 Gammaproteobacteria bacterium | reverse complement strand
TTGAGTGGCTCCCTGATCAATCCAACGTGTGGGAATTTGTGTTTGACGTGTTATGCCTACTTTCACGCCAGAGGTATTGGCTAAATAAACAATATGTGGCTGGAAACAATGGCCTTGCGCCCACTCGGGTTCACGGCAAGTACCTTCGTCGAAGTGACATTTTTCAGGACGCACTATGCAAATATCACAAGCGGCCAATTTTTGCGTGCATGGAAAACAATAACCTTGGCTATAACTTTTTTTAGTTTTTCGCCCACACTCCATACAATTAATTTCACCGTTAAAATGTAACTGGATAGATTGGCCAATAAGTGGATTCATCGCTTGCTCATCATCCTGTATTCGCCAAAAATAATTCACCACCGAATCCAGTCGACTCGTCATTTTTCGCAAATTTCCACTTATTTCCACGGCAACATCCTTTGATTTGATTTAGCTGAGTATTTTAGCATAGTTTGTCGCGGGCTTTGTTACTAAGGCGGGCACTAGTTATTTTTAGAATTAGTAATACGCAAATAAGCTTCATATCGGGCAGATATTTCCTTCACATAATTGACGGGTTCTCGCCCGCGCACATAACCATGGCGAGATTTGCGAGCATATTTTCGGCGTGATAATAACAGCATGGCTTTTTCCACATGACCAAACCAGCGATTACTTTGCCAACCCATGCGTCGAGCCAAAATTCGTGCATCACGTACATGGCCGACCCCGGCATTATAAGCCGCCAATACAAACCACATGCGATCCTTCACGGGTATATCATCTTCAAAACGATCACGAATCCAATCCATATACTTGAGGCCCGAATGAATGCCTTGCTCAGGGCGATGCAAATCTTTAAAACCTAGTTGACGTGCCGTGCGCGGCATCACTTGCATTAAACCACGCGCACCCACCCAGGATTTGGCGCGTGGATCGAATCGACTTTCCTGATACATTTGCGCCACAATCAACCGCCAATCAAATTGATATTGTTTTGCAAAATGTTTGACAACGTCATCATAGGGTGAGAGTTGGTCTGCGGCTTCACTATTGCCATCGACACGTTCTTTTTGCAAACGCACCATGCGATGCTTATCTTTAAAATATTTTTCCACGAGTAGATTATAAAATTTGCCGCGATATTTTTTCTTTAAATAGGCATTCACTTCATTGAGTAAATTCTCATCTTCTTTACGCACCACCCATCCATGCTTAACCGGCTCATCAAATTCATAAAGCTGTTTCACATCATCGCGCCAGGTCAACTCAATTTCAAATATATGACGATCGGCAATGGTCAAGTCATATTCACCCTCGGCCACTTTAGAAATAATCTCTTCAGTTTCCATTTCCTCTGGCGCAGCTTCAACTTGCAAACTAATGCCTTGTTCTTTTAAGCGTTGTAAGGTTTGCCAATAAGCACTACTGCGTCGAACCACTATTGTTCGATGACCAATATCTTGCAAGCTTTCAATCGCTTTCTCTCCCACTCGCCCGACAATCACTTCGTTTACTTTGTTATAAAAACGAGAATAACGTATGCCTTGTTTTTCTTTGCTTTTATCTATTGTCAATGAAGCCGCAATTAAATCGCCCTTGCCTTGCAATAACCAGGGCACTAATAAGTCTCGTTGCGGTGGCACCACCAACTCCAAACGTACCCCTAAGTGTTTGGCAAAATCTTTCGCCAGTTCATATTCAAAACCGAGTAGTTCTCCACGCCAAAGAAAATAAGTTGACGCATTATTTCGTGTCAACACACGCAATACTTTGCGTTGTTGAATCCCCTTGAGATCGACTTTGTATTCCAGCTCGCGCGAATTAGCCAGTTTCTCCTGAGATAAAAATTCATTTAACTGTTTTAACAACAATTGCGAGCGTGGCCGCACGCCCCAGGCCACAACATTGTTTTCCGATAAACTAAAAGCAGCTTTTATGTCGGAACGAAAACGCAGTGTTGCTTTGACCAAATTGCTATCCGCAATCGTCATGTCATATTCTTTACTCGCAACCCCATCAATAATTCGCTCCGTGGGAATTTGCTCAGGCACAATCACAATTTTAAGATTTTTTATTTTTTTCTGTAATTGCTTGGCAGTATCATAAAACGCAGAAGAACGATGCACGGCGATGGTGCGTCCGGATAATTGAGCCTTACGTGTGATTTTTTCATTACTGCGCACCACCAATTGTTCATCGACGGTTTCCACAGGCACGGTAAAATTGATTTGTTTTTTTCGCTTTTCGGTAATCGTTAGATTAGCGGCGATAATATCACCCTTGCCATCGTATAAATAAGGCATCAAATCTGAGCGCTTCTCAACAATCACCCAACTTAATTGCAAGCCAATGCTCTCGGCAAAGTCTTCGATAATTTCCTGCTCAAAATGCAAGGGATAACCATAACGTGGCAAACCATCATCGGCCATGCCTGATTGCGGCATAATGACGCGCAGAAAGCCGCGGTCTAATAGCTCGGGTAGATCACCTTTTTCAATATAATTGAGTTGCTCGGGGCTTGGTTCAGTGCTGCTTACAGCGGGAGAAGTACTTTTTTCACAAGCACTTAGGAAAAAACTTAGAATTATGAAAACAAACCAATAATTTCTGGCGTTAATCATCATAGGTCATGAATCCAGTCGCTAGAGTTTATTAAAGCGCAAATCTGTCGTCGATACAATACAGAATCAAAGCGTGACAGTTATCGGCGAAAATTAACCCAACTACAGTCACCAGTGGCGCTTTGGTCGTAACAATGTCGAGTAAGGATTAATTAATTTGGTAACGCAAATTGAAATGAAAATAGTTTGTAGGAATCTCTTGTTGATACAAATCTTGTTTGACTAACGGCATGGCCACACTAAATTCGGCATACAAACGTCGCCATGCTTTCCAGTTGAGTCCTAAACCAACACTGGACAAACTCTGCGCACGATAACTTTCCCTGGTCAATGCAACATCATGATCCAAGACCCGAGCATAATCCGCAAACATTAACCAATTAAGCGATTGCCGTGAACGTGAAAGTATTTTTAATGCCACAGGCACATGCCATTCCATGCTACTAATCAGACCGTTGTCGCGCACAAAAGTGTTTTCCTCATAACCCCGCACACTATTGGCACCACCAACCGCAAAGGTTTCCACTGCTAGTACTCGTTTTGAAGTGTACTGCGCCATGGAACGAAATCGTAATTGACTGCGCCAAAACGGCAAACGCCAAGCCATCAATAATTGGGAATTAAAACTACTATATTGACCATTTACTTGCCCATCGTTCTGACTAGCATCCATCAGCTTAAAACCTTGACGCATTTGCCCCGCCATTTGCACGATCCAGCGTTCACTGCTTCTTAACCACTGCAAGCCAATTTGTAAATTCACACTTTTACTTAAGCCTTGTTCCGCGCCACGGGTAGTATCTAAGGATTCAGCACGATCGAGAAATTGTTGTCGTGAACTACGCGCATCCAATTGCAGATGACTGCTCCAGCGCTGCGCGCCACCAAAGTTTAGTTTACGATCGAGTTTCAAACCATAACTTCGACTAACGCTTTCAATATGTAAATCCCTAAAAGCGGCATCGATAATGGCTGCATCACTGCGCGTATAAAACATAGATAAATCATTGGCTGCACTAAAAAGTTTGCCATAACGATAGGCAAAACTCAGTTCTTTAATGCCTTCGGTTAATCCCAGATCCATCGCTACATGATCGCTTGATGTGAACAATTGCTCATAACTTCCACCAAGATAATAACGATCCTGACCAATATTACTGGAGCGATGATTATTAATACCAGTGTATAGTTGCCAGTCTTTGGTTTCATCTACATTCAACGATAAAACAGCTCGTGTGGGCAAGTTGCTGGGATAGATTTGTGCATTGACTTTATCCACTTCCGGCAATAATTCCAGATTGTGAATAACACTGGCTAATTGATTAATGTTTAGCGGCTTGCTGACGTAAGGTAGAACGCCTCGTTCAATATCGGCCTTGCTTAGTTTTTTGTTGCCGTTTAATTCTATGGCACTCAATTCACCCGGCTTAAGTGCATAGCGCACAATCCCATTTTCAATTTTCTGATCAGGAATAATAATCTGACTGTTAATATAACCTTTGGCAACAAGATAACGATTCAGTTGTGCTCTCAAGGTATATAATTCTTCAATCGTAACAATTCGTTGCTGATAATTCGTGGTTAAGCGCTCAAAATCTGCTTTAGGAATAATAGCCTCACCCTCAAAAGCAATCTGCATTACAAATAATTTTTCTTTTTCTTCGATTTGTTTGGATTTTTTATTCACACTCACGCGTGGCAATACATTCTCTTTGTCCACTTGATGATTGGCAAATTCTGCAAATTCGGGTAATGATGTTTTGCTGTTTGCGGCGAGGATCGGCGCAGGCCCTGCCAAAACGAAAAAAAGAAAACTATAAACAAGCCAATTAATGTGATTCATGATTTATACACACCCATCGCCATATTGCATGCCTTGACGCTTGGGCAATTTCAAGGATTGTTGCTGATTGTTTTCGATGGCTCCCAGCAATGCAAACATATCAATATCACCACCAAGATAATGATTGGGATTTTGCACCATGGGTTTTCCACCCGTCACATATAAAGACTCTCGACCTTTATTCGCCACATCACATTCACGCGAACCGACTTTCATCGCCATGCTTTCTGATAGTGGTACTTTTTCACTTTCAATGCGTTCGATTTGTAACTCGGCGTTTTTAAATTCAATAGGAGCTTCGAATTGAGTATCACCAGGATTTACATCAATTGGTGTTTCCGCGGGCAATTTGACCGGTTCAAATTCTTGAATATTGACTTTGGAGCTATCCACACCTGCTTGGATCACGGTGCTATTGCGTGAAATAGCTTTCTCTGCGGTTATGGAAATTTTACCTTCGTTTTCACTGGCAAACGCTGACGTTTGAATTTGTGAATGGCTTAATTCAATATTGCCTTCAGATTCAATTATAATATTGCCTTGTTTGCGTGTTCTGATTTCAGAGCCATCGACAATTTCCACGGCATCACCGGACAAGCTAATATCACCACCGTAATTGGTCGTGCTGCCCTGTGCATTAAAACCGCTGACAATACTATCACTCAAACGAATTGAGTCGGCGCGAATTTGAATATTGTTGGCAACACCTGCGGCATCGGCATGCGTAGAAATCTCAGACTCATTTACTGCTAATAAACGACCAGCGCGAATATAAATCGCTTGTGCATCATCATTAGCTGAATTCCCTGTGACCAGACTCGAGTTAAAGTTTGTAATTTTGCTATTATCTAAACTAACCAAACCATAACGACTATCGGATGTGCTCATTCCAGCATCGGAAAAACGAATTTCACCTTCACCTTTTAATGCCGCTATATGCACATGCCCGCCAATTGCGCTTAGTTCCGCATCTTTAAAAAATAAATCGCCACCCACAAAATTCAAATCGTTTCCGCTTTGGCTGCGCAACTCACTGCCAGAAAAAACAATCGACTTTGGTGTATCGCTGTTGCTGAATTTAAAACCCACCGGATCGACTACGGGTAAGTCCGAGTCCAGCACATCCTGAGTTGACCACAGGCTTTCATCGGCAAACAACACCCGACTGGCAGTGCTCGCAAAAAACGAACCTTGCACTTGTATGCTGGAACCGGAGCCAAACACAATGCCATTGGGATTGATAAACCAGAGATTCGCGCCATTAATATCGCTACTCAAGCGACCATTAATTAATGACAATTCATTGCCAGTGACACGCGCCACCACATTGTTATAGGCAATCGATGCGGTGTTCTCACCAGCGGTTGTGGTGAAACGCGCATTCTCACCACTGGAGAGGTTAAATGTTTCAAAACTATGAAAAAGATTATCGCCCGAGGCTTGGCCCATTTCATCGTCAATGACGAAAGTGTTGGTTTCATCTTTAAGCACAATCGTGCGTTCTCCATTATTAAGACTACCATCGGTGCGCACTTCGGCTATTAACGGAGCAATTTGCAGCAGTATAATGCTTGCCAGCAAACAGTTGCGAATTGACAAAACCCAGACCCCTTTTTTCTTTATTATCAAATAATTATGTTGAATCCTAAAACTGGTTCAACATTATACCCAGTTCCCGAGCAGGAATCGAGTTTTTAACACAAAATAATATACTTAATTATCAATAAGTTAGATGGATGATTCAGAAAGCAAATTGTTGCATATTTAAACGTTTTGTTTAGCCGACAGTTTGTTGCTTGCCCGCGGGCAAATTAGGAATATTTCAAGCTTACACATGCTTAATTTTCATTTTTCTGTCTCCCAAGGCCGACAGAAATGGAAAATAAATTCGACCTATGCTTTTTTTCTGATAGGCTTACTTCACTAATAAATGCAAACAAACATCGGAGGATTCCCCATGCCAAAAGGAATTGCCTTATTGCCAATTCTGTTTTTATTATTCGTTCCCTCACTGCACGCCGCGACTATTCAAACCGAGCAACTCACGCAATTCCAAAGTGACACCACCGCCAAAGCCGAAGAAGTAAATCAGAATTTTGAGGACTTGCGTGATGCCACTAATGAGAATACTGACAATCACAGTAAACTCAAATCACAATGTAATGTAGGCCATGTGGTTGTTGGCATTGATAGCAATAGCCAATTAATCTGTCAGGACTTGGCGGCGTTCAATGCCCGCCTAGGTCATACAGCCTTAAAACCGGGCCAAAGCTGTGCGGCGATACTTGAAAACGGCGATAGCATTGGCTCTGGCACTTATTATATTGATCCCAATGGCGGTGACATTAGCGATGCCTTCCGTGTGTACTGCGATATGGATACCTTAGGCGGTGGCTGGACTTTATGTGGCAAGTTCGACCGCGACAACGCTGGCGGCAACAAATCCTTAACCACACCGTTTGCACGTGGCGCATTGAATATTGAAGATTTGCGCAATATTAAAAGTTTTACCGATTTTCAGGCATCTCAAGATTGTCGCGAACTAATTCGCAATGGTGCAAGCCAGATCATGAGCTTGGGTACCGACCATGGTCAACCGTGGTCGCTAGGCCGTATTAACGACATAATT
>JAOUJM010000236.1 GCA_029883265.1 Gammaproteobacteria bacterium | reverse complement strand
TGAAGAACAGAATACGTGCCTGCCGATCCGCAACAAATATGTGCATCATCTACAACGTTTAGTTCAAAGCCAAAATCAATAAGAATTGATTCCACTACACCATCAAGTTGCTGCCCATGCTGCAGGGTGCAAGGACTATGAAATGTAACGCTTATTTTGCTTTTGGGTTTTTCCAGTGATTGCAAATTTTCATTTCGAATGACTTCACAAATATCGCTTGTCATCTCACTTATACGTTTTGCTTTTGGCGCATACTGCACATCATGTTGCAATGCCTGTACATAATCTTTCACCATCGCACCACAACCGCTAGCGGAAATCACGATTGCTTCAGCGCCTTGTTCAAGCAGCGGCCACCATGCATCGATATTTCGACGCATAAAATCCAGTCCAGTATCATGATCAGCGAGATGATAATTAACCGCACCACAGCAACTGACATGCGGCGCAGTGATTAATTCAATACCAAATTTTGCCAAGACTCGACTCATGGCTTGATTGGTTTGTGGTGTCACCACGGATTGCGCGCAGCCATGCAAAACAACCATTTTACGGGCAAAGGACTGCTTCTGCTCGGGAAACGTTTTAGCCAAAAGCGGTAACTTTTGCTTAAGCTGATTTGGTAGCAATGGTTTGAACACATGACCTATTTTCAGCAATCGCCGCATACGTTTTGGATAAGGCACAATATTCTTAAGCAACCAACGTGGTATCTTTTCGCTCAGGGTTCGTGCAACTTTCTGATCAACAATTTCACGCCCTATATCCAACAAACGTGCATAACGAACCCCAGATGGACAGGTGCTTTCACAGGAACGGCAGGTGAGACAGCGATCCAAATGTTGTTGCGTCTGGCGACTGACCTCATTGCCCTCCAACACTTGTTTAATTAAATAAATCCGTCCACGAGGACTATCAAGCTCGTTGCCAAGAATCTGATAGGTTGGACAAGTCGCTGTGCAAAACCCGCAATGCACACAAGCACGCAGAATCGATTCAGCTTCCTGCACATACGGATTATTTTCAAATTGTCGACTGATGTGAGTTTCCATAAATCTTATAACTCAGGATATAGCTTTCCGATATTGAATAAAAGATGCGGATCGAACGCTTGCTTAAGCTGTTGATGCAATTTCAGCATGGGGGCCGATAACTTTTGAAATCGTTGCGATGCTTCATTGGCTGATGGTTTGAATAATGTTGCATGTCCACCCCACTCGGCCGCAGTAGCAAATAAATTCTCAGCAACGTCATTCGTCTTAATCCAACGTAAAGCCCCGCCCCATTCGATTAAACATTTTTCATAACTAAGTGCAGCTGCATCTGAAGCAATCGACAATCGCCAGAGGTTTTCTTCACTTTGAAAAAAATCCAATGTTTGTTCTTTAAGTTGCAACCAAAATGCATCGGCTTGGTTTAAGGTTTCTCCACCTAATTGTTGACTGGTGTGGATTACGGCTTGCTCAGCACCGGATAAACGCACATAAAGCTTACCGCTGTGATAACAACTGGCACTAATCGGCCAAGCCTTTGATGATAACTCATGGATTTTGTCTAAGGCGCGTTGTTGATCAAGCTCAAATACCAAGCTTGATTCCATTTCAGGTATGGGTACCACTTTCAAAGATATGTCCAATAACACGCCGAGTGTGCCCATAGCGCCGGCCATTAAACGCGAGACATCATAACCGGCGACATTTTTCATGACTTCACCACCAAAGCGTAGGATTTCACCTTTGCCATTAAGTAGTCTACAACCTAAAACAAAGTCGCGTGCTGCACCGGCATAAGCGCGTCGTGGTCCCGATAAGTTTGTGGCAATCGTGCCACCTAAAGTAGCATTATTAGAAAATGCCGGTGGTTCAAAAGCAAGCATTTGATTGTGTTGTGACAAAGTGGAAATAATTTGACTTAAAGGTGTTCCACAACGGGCGCTAATAACTAATTCCGTAGGCTCATAATTTAATATACCCTGATGCTGTGTTGTGAATAATAATTCGCCCTCGATGGTGTGACCATAAAAATATTTACTATCACCACCTACAATTTTCAATGCCTGGGAATTAGCGATTGCCTGAAGAACTTGTTGTTGTAGCTTTTCACTTTGATCACTCATCAAAATCGCTCCAACTCGGGAAATGCTAGCTCACCTTTATGCACATGCATCGCACCAAACTCAGCGCAACGTTGCAAGGTAGGCACGGCCTTACCTGGATTCAATAACCCATCGGGATCAAATGCTGCTTTAACCGCGTGAAATTGCGTTAGCTCCAGGCTTTGAAACTGCACACACATTTGATTGATTTTTTCCACACCGACGCCATGCTCGCCAGTAATCGTGCCACCAACTTCAACACATAATTCTAAAATCTTGCCACCGAATTCTTCGGTGCGCTCAAGCTCACCAGCTTTATTGGCGTCGTACAAAATAAGCGGATGTAAATTTCCATCACCCGCATGAAAAACATTGGCCACGGGTAAATTATATTCTTTGGATAAATCCGCAATGGTTTGTAACACACGGGGCAGTTGTTTACGCGGTATCGTACCGTCCATGCAATAATAATCCGGTGAAATACGTCCCACCGCTGGAAACGCTGCTTTACGTCCCTTCCAAAAAACCAAACGTTCGGCTTCGTCTTTGGCTGTGCGAACTTCCATCGCGCCACTGGTTAATAAAATGTCTCTTACTCGTGACACGTGTTCTGATACTTCGGCATTGCTGCCATCGAGTTCGCATAATAAAATCGCTGCCGCATCGAGCGGATAACCGGCATGCACAAAATCTTCAGCCGCCTGGATCGCAAGTTTGTCCATCATTTCCAAACCCGCAGGAATAATTCCATCAGCGATCACATTTCCTACCGCTTCACCGGCTTTAACCACGTCATCGAAGGCTGCTAAGATCACTTGCGCTCGTTCAGGTTTAGGCAGGAGTTTAACGGTAACTTCAACGATCACACCGAGTAGACCTTCCGAGCCGGTCATTAACGCTAATAAATCATAACCCGGCGAATCCAATCCACTGCCACCAATGGTAAGCAACTCGCCTTGCATGGTCAGAATTTTTAGTTGCTGAATATTGTGAACAGTTAAACCGTATTTCAAACAATGTACGCCACCTGAATTTTCAGCGACATTACCACCAATGGTGCATGCGATTTGTGAGGATGGATCAGGCGCATAATACAAACCATAAATATCGGCAGCCTTAGAAATCGCTAGATTACGCACCCCTGGCTGCACCACGGCAATGCGTTTTTTTGCATCAATCGTTAATATATTTTTAAATTTCGCTAGACCTAACAAAACACCGTATTCCAGTGGCAAGGCGCCACCCGATAAACCCGTGCCAGCACCGCGTGCAACCACGGGAACCTGATATTGATGACACATACGTAAAACAGCTTGAACTTGATCAATCGTATTTGGTAAAACCACGACCATGGGTTTTTGCCGATAAGCGGATAAGCCATCGCATTCATAAGGCCTTAGGCGTTCATCTTGATGTAGCACAGATGCTTCTGGCAAGATCGCCAATAATTTATTAGTGAGTGTGGTTTTATCTAATGGTGTTTGTTTGTTGTCAGGCATGGTCAATCGAGTTGAAAAAACAACTTCCTAGGCTTCATTCAATTCGGTTGATCATTTTTATGTATTTCAATCAGGAAGGCAAGAATTTCCGACACCAAAAGTAAGAAATAATCGCACTTAGTCTTCTTTTCCTTATGACTGTAAAGGACAAATAGCAATATACTCTTTTCTATTTTTGCCAATGGCTTGATTGGATTCAAAGGAAAGATGAGTTTGCTGAACCCGAGTCACTCTAGGGCTTGCGCTAAACTTTGAATTGCGATGCCAAGCTGCGCAAATGATTCGCTAATCTGGATAGTTCCTCGCCTGCTGCAGCTGTATGTCCAGAACTTTCATTGGCCTCATTAGCGGTTTCGTTAATATGATGTACATTATTATTTATCTGCTCTGCAACCGCCGTTTGTTGCTCGGCTGCTGTTGCAATCTGAGTATTCATCATATTTATTTTTGCAACTTCCTGTAAAATAACTTCCAGTGACTCGGCAACTTGTTTGACCTTGCCCGCACTTTCATCCGCGCCTTGTTGTGCATTGACCATTGCGTTGACCGCGGCATCTGTGTTTGACTGCAGTCGACTAATTACCGATTGTATTTCACCAGTTGAATCTTGAGAACGCACGGCCAGTGATCGAACCTCATCGGCAACCACCGCGAAACCACGACCTTGTTCACCGGCTCTAGCAGCTTCTATCGCAGCATTTAAGGCAAGCAAATTGGTTTGCTCAGCGATACTTTGAATCACATCCAAAATCGCGCCAATTTCTTCACTATTCTTATCCACTTCACGAATGG
Source organism: Gammaproteobacteria bacterium (assembly GCA_029883265.1). Classification (GTDB taxonomy): domain Bacteria; phylum Pseudomonadota; class Gammaproteobacteria; order S012-40; family S012-40; genus JAOUJM01. The sequence goes on along the minus strand of JAOUJM010000236.1, from coordinate 2,708 downwards.
TATTTGAAGCAATGCCAACTTCTTCCACCAAACTCGTCAAACGCTGCACCGCATCACTTGCTATTTCGCTTCCTTCTTTGACTTGATCATCCGCATGATTGGAGGCCTGGGCAGTTTTTGACGCACTTTGAGCCACTTCTGTTACAGTTGCGGCCATTTGATTAATCGCTGTGGCTACCTGCTCGGTATCTTTCATTTGCTCCTTAACTTCTTTGCGATTTTCTGCTGAAATTGCCGCTAACTCATCAGACGCACTTGCCACTTGCTCGGTCGCCAAGGTTACTTCTTTCAAAATATGTCTAAAATGCGCCATCATTGCATTAAATGCATCTGCGGTTTGGCCGATTTCGTCTTTTGTTTCAATATTCACATGTAATGTTAAATCGGCATCTTTCTCAATTAAACTTATGGTGCGGTGTAGCTCATTCAATTGATGCATAATGGTATGAATAACAACCATGGAAATGACGACGGTAATTGTGATTACGATTAAACTCACGACTAAGGCGGTCATCATGCTTTTGAAAGCCATTCCTCGCAAATGATCGCAATGTGCAATAAATTGGGTCGCAAGTTCGTCTTCAATTTTTTTCATTAGATTAATGCGTTCGGTTTGTTTTGCAAACCAATAACTCGCATCAACCTCAAAACCGCCTTCACTGGATTTTTCTATAGCAATACGTCGCATACGTTCGACTTCATCGACAGCATCACCGGCTAAGGTTTTTTGAAAATATTCGATGCCTGATGGCGAAGCCAGTGATTTGAAAACATTAATATAGGTATTCTGCTCGCTGACCAATTGATTAAAACGATGCAACATACCCGAACCAAAATGGTCGAGGGCAAACGTGTTCGTCAATACAGCCCGCTCTATTCCCGCTCGTTCCTTGGCGCGAAGAAAATTTACATAAGCAGCGGCTTGGGTGGTTAATTCACCCACTTCTGAAATCATGGTTATCTTGTCGATTAAGCTAAGTAATGACGTATTAATCCCCGTGTAATACGCGAGAATATTTCCTAGTTTAATATTAAAACTGGTTACCGCTTCGCGCTGTTGAGTTAGTTTTGTAAACTCACTTGTTATTGATTCGATTCGTTGGACAAATTCTTCACCGTACCGACTAAAATCCGAGGTTTCAAGAAAGGCATAAAAAGCTTGACGACGACTATCAGCCTGTGTTCGTTGTTGCATTAATTCATCATTGAATTTTTTACCCTCACTTCCCATGAAGCCAGCGGTGAGTCCTCGCTCTTTTTGAATTTCATGTATTAAGGCACTGGCTTTTACTGACAAACGACTCAGTTGCTGCAGTTCATTCTGTAAATCCCACCGCTGATATTCGATTCTGAATTCCAGCGCCGCAAAAAATAGCATCGCCAATAAAGGCAGAATAACTGCGATTAATAATTTATGTCTTATCTTTATCTTTGATAACATTAATGAGCCCAATTTAAAAAAACAAATTGCACAATCTAGTAGAGGGAGGAATAGGAATGATTACGATTAATTACAGCAATATTCTAGATACAAAACCTTACCTTGCACCTCTGACTCGTATCGACTTTTTATAATAGGTCTTTAGCAAATTCATATAGTTATTATACTTTGCATCGTTAAGTAGGTTCTTTTAATTCCTAAAAATGACTGTTCAATTGATTTCATCGGTTTGAGCCAAATACCAGAAAAATGTTATTCATTATTTCCCTGTATTTTTCATTATGAAAATTTAAATTTGATTTACTGGGGTGAAAAAGTGGGTAGTGAAGCTACCCACCGAATCTTGACTAATAAGTGGTTTCCGGAACGAAAGCTTGCCAATCGAAATTAATAAAACATTCCCGCAAATTTACTATTCCACCTGTTTCCACACGCATAGTACATTGGCTGTTATCGCATACAAAAGTATTTGCTGAACCACCGCCCAAAAAGAGCTCGAAGGAATCACTAACACCAATGAGTGCTTCATATTCCCCACCTTCATTACCTGGCGTTCCGGGTTTGCCTACCGACAGTGCTGCTGTGACACCATTAATGCTTACATATGGGGAACAATAATAATAAGTATTGGTTGTTAACATTGAAACCGCATTTGCTTTCTGGGTGCGAAAGCGAATCACTAAATTTGTTGAATTGTTGTTGTTCTCATACAGGTCGTTATTATAAATGTGTTTTGTTGCTCGCTCATACCAACGTTCAATGCGAATATTCTCCAACGCCGCTTCAGATGCTGTGAACTGAATGCCAGCCGCCGCATCAATCGCATAAAGTCCTACGTTTTCGAAAAAACTCTCGGTGTCTTTCGGATGAAGTTGAACGGCTAGGTAGGTAGCTTCTGCATCTACGCTATGGGTAAAGCTTAGGGTTTGGTATCCAGCCTGGACAGAGAGACTGCGACTACTTTGCGCAACACCATCATCGATAATCACCGCTGCACCTGAAGCACCCACTTTTGCGCTAACGGTTACGGTCACGATTTTGCCACGTACAGCATCTACATTTTCCACGGCCTGATAAAGAAACCCGCCATCGGCTGATTTGGCAATAATCGCCGCATTTCCATTGAGCACGTTATCTGGATTAGTGTTTTGTGAAGCTTCCATGGAACCACCAGCAAACCACCATTTGGCCAGTGGCGTTGCGTTAGTTGCTGGCGAATCCCAGCTAATTTCAAATCCACCATTGCTTAATAGATTAGGAACCAAGC
>JAOUJM010000497.1 GCA_029883265.1 Gammaproteobacteria bacterium | reverse complement strand
GTAGTTTCTGAAAATCATTTTCTCTATCACTGTAGTCCGTTTTTGAAGGTGCGCTATCTGTAGGGGTATGTTTTGACACGTTAGCATTGTGTTCTTCTTGCGTGTTGAGCCCCATCTCTTTGCGGCGGAGATTGATTTCCTTTTCGTTTTCTATTTTCCATGGTCCATATTCATTGTTTTGGTTCCACTCAAATTGAGTGCCAAATTTTTGTGGTCGCCTTTCATAGTAAGAGATTCGATCAGATACATAGGCAACACACTGTTTGTGCGCTTCGCCCAATTTTGCTAACTCTGATATTACTTCAAATCCTTTTTTCATTAAGCTCGGTCTACAAATCGCGCAGTGTTGAAAAACGGCGCATGCCATTTTTGCAGTCTCTTCACCTACATCGGAAATTCTGGGCCACTCGGAATTATCAAGCAACGTTTGAAAAAAGTCGGCGTTTTTATTGTGCATATTTTTTAGTTCGATTGGATATCCGTCGTAGAGATTTCCATCTTTAGCAAGTTGCGCTGTTACTTGCTCCTCTTTATTTAGCATTTCCTCAAATATTTCCTTTAAAGATTCCATAATTGCTGCCTCCTTTGTGTAACCGCAAAGATTGAATAAATGATTATCTTTCTATGTCGAACGCTTCAAGAATCGACTTATGGTATCAGAATACAATTTTTTTGCAGCTAAAACTGGATATACTTTTAGCATGCTGTATTTAAGTATTTTATGATAGTGTCTGTATATTGTCATTTCTTGTTCAGTCAGCTCTGGATGTTTCATATCGAATAGTAAGACGACCCTATCCTGTTTGCCGTGATTCCAAGCAGAGTGAATGAAGCTATGATCGAAAATTACTAGTTTTCCCTCTTGAATATCCCTTGTTTCATTTGCTACCTGTATTGCACAATTGCTTTCAACATGAATTCCTAACTGCCAAGTCAACTGAATATTTGAAGAGTCGGTGTGTGGCGGGATCGTTATGCCTGGCCGAAGCTTGAGAAATTCTACTCTGCCAATTAAATATGGTTGAAGCATTCGAACTAGCTCACATGTCTTAGGAAAAAGTCGCTGTGCTTTTCTATTAATTCCTTCATAGCTACCGATTATATATCCAGTCCAATCACCGTGGTCTAACGATTCATATCGGTAGGTAGCATCATAATCATTCAAATTTTTGTCTGCTGCTTGTTGATAGTACTCTGCCTGGATATCTTTAAAGTATGAAGTTATTTTGTTACCGACATTTTCTAGCTCCAAATCATCGTAAAAATCCCAAAATGGCTTTGCTGTCAGGTCCGGGCATAGAGCGAGGATTGGTTGCTGATTACTGCTCGATCGGATTCTTCCGTTTGAGAACATCGATTCAAAGAATCCATCGAGCCGTTTACTTTCAGTTGAATGGGCAATTCTTTTCCTATATTTGTGCCATGTTTTTTTCATTTCTCTAAGAACAATTGGTGGAATATCAGGATCAGGTATATTCGGCATAATTTCTGATTGGTCTTTTGACGTATACATGTTTTTCTCCAGTAATATTCAAGTCGATTAGTTTTTCCAAAACATAAAATTGCCTACGACCAATATGTCGATGTCTGTTGTAAAAAATGTTGTGAATGCATCATTAAAACTGGACACAATAGGTTTTCCCATAACGTTCAAACTAGTATTAAGTAAAATGGGAACACGTGTTAGGTTATTAAACTCTGATAATAGAGAATAAAGATGGTAATTAGATTCTTGTGTTACACTTTGTGCTCTTCCAGTGTTATCTTCATGGCAG
>JAOUJM010000496.1 GCA_029883265.1 Gammaproteobacteria bacterium | reverse complement strand
TAAAAATTTCACGGTCCTTTGTGAGTGTCAAAGTCACTGGTTTGTCAGCACTGAGTTTTTCCGCTTTTCCTTCTGGAAGATTGACTTGCAGAGAATCTAAATTCTGCATTGACAATGAAGCCAACATGAATGTTGCAAGCAAGAAAAACATCACATCAATCATTGGAATAATTTGGATTTGGCCTTTTCTAACCGCTCTGGGTTTACGTAGTTTCATGACTTGTTACCCTTTTGATCCAAGCGAATATGGTCAATCAAGCGCGTACCCAGTCGCTCCATTTCATCCATTGTCTGTGATTGTAGGCGAGCAAAATAATTGAAGCCAAATAGCGCAACCAGCGCGATAATCAAACCAACAACCGTCGCAATGAGTGCCTCTGCAACGCCACCTGTCACTGCTGTAGGATTAACGATGCCTTCACTGCCAATCACCTTAAAAGCACGCATCATACCGATAACTGTTCCAACTAGACCCAGTAAAGGCGCTGCTGTAACAATCGTTTCCAATGCCCAAAGCCGACGTGCTAGTGAGGTTTCAATTAACTGAGCTTCATCTGCTGCACGCGACTCCGTCCACCAGGATGGCTTATGCCTATTAGAAATAACCACCTCAAAAAATCGTTTATAATAATGACGTTTATCCAACCCTGAGAGTATTTTTTCCAGATCTTCCCACTTGAAGCCATATGTTTCAACGAGGTTTAATAAGTCACTCGAAAGACGGGCATAGCGCCAGTAGACGAATGCTTTTTCAAGCATAATTGCTAGTGCAATAATCGCCAGCAAAGACAAAGGCAGAATAATTATTCCACCAAGTTTTAACATAATCCATGTTTGATTAAGGTGTTCCATAGTTAACTCCAAATTGGGTGTCTTCATATTATTGCAATGTTTTTAGCGCATGTTTAAAACATATTCAAGATAAATTAGATTGCGGGAAGGGTATTGATATAAATTTTCTGCAACTTCAAAAATAGAGGACGAAGTTTTCTGTGTGCTTGACAACAGTAAGCAACTGTTGATAAAGAAGGCTTCTTGCGGAAAGTCAAACGGTGGAAACCTAAATAATAAACATCATGTTTTACATGAATAAACTATGCCATTTCCTCCCAATATAAACTATCATTCTTAAAATCAATGAAATACAAAGCTGGTTGAATTAACCTGACATTTTACCAGTAGCCAGCCAATAAGCACATTCAGGGCCCAGTTTTTCCAGGGCCAACGCATCGTATCTTGCGCTATCAGCATCACTTAAAGTGTCTCTCCAGCGGCCATTATTACCCTTATTGATAAAAGTTTTAGCACCGCCTTCCCATAAACTTCCACCCAAAGGCGCGACCTGCCCTGCATGCGCTTTCATATATTCAAAACTACAATACTCAAGAATCAAATCCCATTTATTTTCATCAATCGTTATATCAAGAAATTGAGCTATTCTACGAATTTCACTCGGCATATCTTCCTTTAATGCACCAAAGTGAAGCATCAACAAATTCGGCAAGTGACGATATTCCCACCAAGTAGCAATATTCTCCCAGAAAGACCAAATTGGATAACCATCTTGTTCTAACCATTTACGATAATATTCAACAATTTCATCCTGAGGCGGGCTAAAAGGTTCAACATTAGGTCCACATACAGCATTAAGCATCTCGTAAAAAGATTCAGTGTGATTAGAATGGTGATGATAATAACTCCAAAGTACATCACGACCATCCCGTGCAATATAAAGATATTTTGCTTTAGGAGAATAAACCAACGCATCCAGCGGTAGATGTG
>JAOUJM010000495.1 GCA_029883265.1 Gammaproteobacteria bacterium | reverse complement strand
AAAAGACGCTACATTAAATGAGGCGTTTCTTGATCAAGCCAAAACCAATGGGCTCATTCAATTAAAAGGACACCGTTCGGTAGGCGGAATGCGTGCTTCAATATATAATGCGATGCCCGTTGAAGGCGTTGCGAAATTAGTTGCATTTATGAAGGAGTTTGCTCATCATAATGCCTGAAAATCAACAAAGTACTTTTAAAGTCCTAACCTTGAATCAGATATCTCCACTTGGATTGGGGCGTTTTCCAGCCGAGCAATATCAGGTTGGAAATAGTATTGTTGACCCAGATGCCATTTTAGTCCGCTCGTATAATATGTTGGATATGGACATCTCTAAAAATGTCATCGCCATTGGCCGAGCAGGTGCTGGCACTAATAATATTCCTGTACGAGCAATGAATAAACGCGGCATTCCCGTTTTTAATACCCCCGGTGCCAATGCCAATGCAGTTAAAGAATTGGTATTAGCTGGCATACTAATAGCTGCGCGTAATTTAACACCAGCTTTAAGCTTTGTTGAAAAGCTTGAAGGTGATGATGCAACACTACATAAACTAGCTGAGGATGGGAAAAAACGCTTCTCTGGTATAGAGCTTCCTGGGCGCACACTGGGTATTATCGGTCTGGGCGAAATCGGTCGCCTAGTTGCTGATGCAGCCATTAAATTAGGTATGAAAGTCATTGGCTTTGACCCCAATATAACTGTTGACTCAGCTTGGAGTTTATCGTCAGAAGTTAAAAAAGCGCAAAGTGTTGAAGACCTGTTAAGACACAGTGATTTTATTACTGTACATGTGCCGCTGCTTGACGCTACACGTCATCTCATTAACGAAAAAAGTATTGATGAAATGGCGCAGGAAACTATTTTGCTAAACTTCTCGCGCAATGGCGTGGTTGATGAAGATGCTGTTTTGGCAGGCATTAAATGCAACAAGATAAAATATTATGTCTGTGACTTCCCCAGCCAAAAATTGCAGCGCCAGCATGCTGTGATTACCTTGCCTCATCTGGGTGCATCAACACTAGAAGCGGAAGAAAATTGCGCTATTATGGTAGTTGATCAGTTAATGGATTATTTACAAAATGGCAATATCACCAACACCGTTAATTTTCCTAATATTGTTATGGGGCGCGAATCACCTTACCGTGTAGCTGTAGCCAATGCGAATGTGCCCAATATTTTAGGTCAACTGTCTACCAATATGGCGAAAGCAGGATTAAATATCCATAATATGACCAATAAATCACGTGGTGAAATGGCATACACATTGGTTGATGTTGATAGCCCAATTCCACCCCAAGTGATCAATGAAATTGCCATGATCTCAGGTGTACTAATGGCGCGCTATTTGCCTCTCCAAATTCAATAACTCCGAATAAACTTATTATTAGGCTAAGAACCTTTATCCGCAATGTCTGAAGAATTAAAACAATTACGTGACAAGATCGATGCCATCGATACCGAATTACTCAATTTAGTTAATCAACGGGCGAGACTTGCGCAAGAAGTCGGCAAAGTTAAAAAAAGTGGCGTTATTTATCGCCCAGAACGTGAAGCACAGATATTAACCCGCATACAAGCACAAAACTCTGGGCCCATCGCAAATGAAAATATTGCGCAACTGTTTACGGAAATTATGTCGCAATGCCGCGCCCTGGAGAAACCTATGGTCGTCGCTTACTTGGGACCAAGTGGCACTTTCTCGGAAGAAGCTGCTATCAAACGTTTTGGTCATGCGATCTCCACCCAAGCTTGTGATTCAATTGATGACGTTTTCCATAAAGTA
>JAOUJM010000494.1 GCA_029883265.1 Gammaproteobacteria bacterium | reverse complement strand
CGTCATACAGTTATGGCCAGTTTGAGCCTGGATCGATGGCGTATAAATCAACAGCGGGTGGAAGTCGGCTTAAGGTATAGGCGTGATTTTGACATTTCAAGTCATAATGGTTTGCTTTATTTATCCTGGCATTTTGGGAGAGGCCGGATGTATCGGGACTTTCATTTCAGAGAAGTAAATTTTTTAAATCTACGTAAACTTCATATTCCTAACCAGACTAATAATCATATTGGAGCTGGCGATGGAACTTGAAGAGAAACTGAGAGCGTTGCTAGGAGAAAATGTTCACCCGTTATGGTTAAAAGCGGATAGTCGTATTTTTGAGCCTTTAATCAATGAATTTCTTGCTGATAAACGTCATAGGGACAATAAGGATATTGATTTACGACAGTTGATTATATTCTTTAACAAAAAGATTGGTGATGGATTGCAAAATATTTATGATTTGCGTCGTCGTCATACTGAATTTATCAAGCGTCATGCACGTGCATTATCAGTTCGGGAGCGTAGACAATATATACTCGATTACGCGAAATATTTAGGCGCAACAGATCAACAATTGAAAGAGGACAGGCAAGCTTTTAGTCGATGGTTTGGGGCTGACACAATGACTGATCGTTATCTGCGACTGTATTCGCGATCAGAGCGGAAGATAGCTGTTTATCTTAAGCATTTGGGTAATCTAGTCGCAAAAAACTTACAACAAGATGGTGAGTCAATCGGCCACAGCATACTTTGGAAACACTTAAATCTGGAGTCTATAGTTAAACCATTGCTTGCTTATGATGGTGATAGCCGGATTAACATCGAGGCATTTCAATGTTTATCCTGTGCACTAAGAGTTCTGCCGAGAAAATTACAACAAGAAGTTGTAGATGCTTCAACAACCCAATATATCTATCGATCAGCGTTGGAATCCAAACAACAAGTGTGGATTCAATGTGAAGCACTGAGTTTGCTCCAAAGTCTATCCCCAGAATCATTTTATAAAGTACTTGAAAAGCGCCTAACTCAACCATTGCCTGGTGATGACATATTTGTTCGTAGGCATTTAATTCGCTTGCTAGGAAAAAACTTGATTCATATTCCAGAGCTTGCTCAATTATTTCCAGTTATTGCAGTAGATGTTAGTCCGTTCGTTCGTCAAGAATTTGCCCGGGCTATATGTCATGCGAGCAACAAAGATGTTTTAACCTGGATACGTCATTTAGCTATCCATGATGAGAGTCCGCAAGTTCGAGCGGTAGCTTTGCTAGAACTGACCAATCATATACAGAAGACGGATCTATTTTCTTCATTACTGCAGCTGCTGATTGAAGTTCTGGATCAAGAACAAGATACCTTCGTTCTTCGTGTTGCACTTAAGGTGATTGGCGATGATTATGAAAAAATGGAACCAGACGCTGTTTTATTTTGGCGACAAAAACTACAGCCATCAATTTCCAAGATTCATACCCAAGCAGAGAATCTGTCAGTAAGACGTTGGGCAGCACAGGCAAGAGAGAAACTTTGGTTAAATTCTGATCCTGAGGCACGTGAGTTAGCGAAGCAATTGCAACGTGAAATGGCTCAAGTATCACCAGGAGAAGACTGTGAACTACCAAAGAATCTAAACAATTTAGATGAAAAAAAATTAGGTAGAGTATTGTCAATTCTGGGGCAACAAGATTTTGGCTATGACATATCACATGGCTTAACGGGTTCGCGGATTACACGTGGACATCGGTTTGGATTCCGGTTGTGGCGTTTTTTGCATGAATTGAGGCATCCGGCACCTGATAAACGTCAAGCATTC
>JAOUJM010000493.1 GCA_029883265.1 Gammaproteobacteria bacterium | reverse complement strand
ACATGTTACGAATTATGGCCCTTATGCACTAATGTTGGCGTTGATAACCGCTGGTTTGGTCTATCAGGTCGGCATTTTTGAAGGCTTATTGGTTGCTATGGCAACACACGGTATCATTCACTTCATGGTCTACACCAAACACGATAAAATGCGAGGTAGATCTGTTGTTAAACGATATTTTGATAACCTGAAAAAAGACAGCAGGAATTTACGGTAATTTTTACGACATCATTTTTAGAGAGTAAAAGAAACCAAGTTTTTCTCACGATCCGTGTAAATACTCATCAAGGATTAATCTTATGTACAAAAAAATTATGGTGGCTGTTGATGGTAGCGATGCTGCTAAGCGGGCATTAATGGAAGCAGAAAATATTGCCAAAACTTACGATGCAGCTTTATGCATCGTCCACTCCATCAATCTTTCCGTTGGTGTTGACATTGAGGCCGAGAGAAAAGCTGGTGCGGAGATACTGGAACAAGCTAAAACTTTGGTAAATACATCGAATACTGAGACTCGTAATCTTCAAGCTAAGACTGAATTTGGTTTGAATGGCGTCGTCGAAGCCGTTGCTGCAGCCGTCGTTGATTGGAAAGCAGATCTTCTGGTTGTAGGAACAGCTAATCGACGAGGATTGGAGCGCTTTTTTGTGGGTTCTGTTGCTGAGCAGCTGATCACCAAAGTCAATTCGTCGATACTATTGGTTCGCCCGCCAAAATCATGAGGAAAAAACACGAATAAAACCGGTTTTTATTTCGGTGATTGTTCATGGCATGTCAATCACCTAGGACTATCAAGAAGTAAACAATACGATGAATCGAGAACCCTGACCTTTTTTGCTTTCAAAGGTCACCTTCCATCCATAACGCTCACAGATACGTTGAACGATTGCCAAACCCAATCCGCCGATATTATTCGTGTCGTTTGTATTAGCCGTAATATGGCGTTTAAATATTTGTGCTTGTATAGGCAGGTCGATGCCGACGCCGGTGTCACTAACTGTTAACTGTTTGGATGTTAATGACACTGTAATAGAACCCCGCTCAGTATACCGAAATGCATTTCTTACTAGATTGGCAACCAGAACACTTAAGATTCCTGGATGCCCAGAGACTTCTAATTGTTCATTTTCTTCGATTATCACTTTGACCGGTTTGTCTCCTAACCAAACACTTTGCTGCTCAATTACCTTGCGGACAATTGGCTCCATGTTGCAAACATGGTTGTATTTTGTTGATTCATTATCGATCTGTGCCAATATTAAAAAAGTTTCTATCAGTTCGGTGATTTCGCCGACCGCGCGCTGAATGCGCTGAATTCGCGCGGATTCTATCGGAGACAAATTTTTATTCGTGGCTAACACTTCTGCAGCCAGGCTGATGCTGGTAACCGGCGTCCGTAGTTCATGGCTTACGTTACTCGCAAATTCCTTCTCTCGAATCAGCAGATGTTTCAATTGCTCGTGATAGTGCTGTAATTTACGAGCCAAAACACCTATTTCGTCGTCACTAAATTCAGATAAATCCAAAGATTCATCAGGCTGATTTTTGAACGCTGTGACTTGGTTGGCGAGTTGTCTAATAGGGTGGATAATCCGATGGGACATCCCGTAGCCAGTAATGAATGCAATCAATAAGATTACAATCGAACAAAGCCAAACCAGATGAATAAAATCACGTTCACGCTGGAGGAGGCTAGTATCGTCAAATTGCACGACGTAACGTGTATCGGCGCTATGTTTAACTAATATCCGATAGTCCCGATTATCGTACGTGACATCGTGTGAACCCTGCGGAAG
>JAOUJM010000235.1 GCA_029883265.1 Gammaproteobacteria bacterium | reverse complement strand
ACGCGATCCGCCAAACCAGCGCGCATCGAGAAATTCCTCAAATTGAAGTTGCTGTTGCGGAAAATGCTGTGGCGATGATTTTTCGCCATTTAAAACCTTTGAATCATGCAGATCAACAAGTCTTGATCGAGTTGGGACAGAAACTTAATTACCAGATATTTTTGCAACCCAAAGGACCTAACACGGTTCATTGTATTTGGCCGTCACAAACACCAGATCAATTAAAATATCACTTAAACGATTTTGGATTACAACTGAATTTTAGAGCAACAGACTTCACCCAAGTAAATACAGCGATTAATCAGCAAATGGTTAAACGTGCTGTTGAGTTTTTGCAATTGGATGGAAGTGAAACCGTTTTGGATTTATTTTGTGGTTTAGGTAATTTTTCCTTGCCAATTGCTCGTCAAGCTAAACATGTTATTGGGGTTGAAGGTGAGCAAGCCATGGTTGAACGTGCAAGCGATAACGCGAAATTGAACAATATAGAAAACGTGGAGTTTCACACAGCGAATTTATTTGAAGATTTTTCAGCTTTACCCTGGGTGAAGCCCGTAGATAAAATGTTAATCGATCCACCACGTAGTGGTGCGATACAGATTGCCGAGCAAATAAAAAGGTTCAAACCAAAATTAATTGTTTATGTCTCTTGTGATCCGGCGACCTTGGCACGGGATGCGGGTGAGCTGGTGAATAATCAAGGGTACAAATTAATGAAAGCCGGCGTTATGGATATGTTTCCCCATACTACCCATGTGGAGTCGATTGCGGTATTTGAAAAATAAGCAGCTCTTATTGAGCTGCTTATTTAACACCGTTCTACATGTCGTGATGAGGCATAGGCGTATATGGGCGGTTCCAATTCGGGACAAACTGCCAATCGGGTCCAGGTGATACTGAGTGCGAAAGCTCAGGATGTGGTCCGCCATCCTGGGTAAAAGATTGTGTTGCAATATGTTTTAACCATAAGACTTTTGTTGGGTGCATACTGCCATCTTTGACTGCTAGGAGTGGATGGTAATGAGTGAAACCTTTCATAAAATATTTGATTGAGTTGGCCATTGTCCACTCATCAACCCGACCATTGACCAAATAGAGTAAACTCCCGTTTTCAGCGTCGGATGACCACCATGATGCAGCACCATTGGGCCCAGTGTTAACATGTTTACCAATGAGTTTTTTCTTACCCACTTTAGCCCAAGAGTGTCCTGGAACATCGGTATTACCATTGTCAGTATCAGCAACACCAGCGAGCATATATTGATCACCGTCAATATTGAGAGTTATACCACGTTCGAAAACGAGCATTTCATCATTTTCATCATCAGCAATGGCTGGACTAAAAGTTAAAATAAGAAGTAATAGACTGATAGTGATAGTGAAAGATTTTTTTAAATCCATTTTGATCTCCATGTCCTAAAGTTATTGTTCAAATTACATGGAGTATTCAAATACAAAATCGTTACAAAAGTATCACGGTTGTTAGTTTTCTTGTTTTTAAATTGTATTCACCAAAAACACAATAAACAATACCACGATACCAATTGGGATTAATGCACCTTGCCAATCTTTAGCTGTGCCTTTGGGGCTGTTTTTCAGCATTTCTTTTGCGCGAGGTAGTAGGTAAACCAGCATCATAACAATGAGTAACGCGGCACCAATTTTCATCCAATCCATTTTAATCTCCTGTTGAAAAACAAAGCCCCGCTCGGAGCGGGGCTTGTTTGGCAAATATGCTAGAAATTAATCGTCGCCACCCATCACGCCTAAGATGTGCAAAAGGCTGATGAAAATGTTGTAAATGCTCAGATATAAACCAACTGTCGCCATGACATAGTTGGTTTCGCCACCATTCACCATGCGGCTGGTGTCATAAAGTATGAAACCGCTCATAAGCATGATGACTGCGCCTGATACGGCTAGTGATAGTGCTGGTATGGCGAGGAAGATATTCGCCAATGAAGCCAGTAATACTACGATAAAACCCGCAAACAAGAATCCACCCATAAAGCTGAAGTCTTTGCGCGTAGTCAGTGCATAACCGGATAAACCTAAGAAAATCGCACCGGTTCCGCCCATGGCTGTCATTATGATTTGGCTGCCATTGGCAAGTGCTAAATATTGATTAAGGATTGGGCCTAGGCCAAGACCAAGCAAGCCGGTGATAGCAAATACGGTCCAAATACCTGCAGCCGAGTTAGCGGTGCGCGGTAATACCAACCAAATCAGTGCCAAAGCGCCAAGTGAGGACACTAAAGGCATAAACGGTGGAAGTGCAATGAGCATAGACGCTGCTGCCATAAAAGCGCTAAAAAGCAATGTAATTGACAGAAGCGTGTAAGTGTTCTTGATCAGCTTGTTTTTGGCAGCGGTTGACACTGTCGCGGTGGCTGAATAAACCGAAGGTTGTTGTGTACGCATTTTGATCCTCTCGTTTGTGACACTGTGTTCCTTATGACCCGATAAACTACCGTTTGTTTCGTCAATTATCAAGTCGGCTAGGCAAATTTCGACTTGAATTTTGTTAATTTCCAAGCGCATCCTAGGGTCTTTTACAAATATTGGGCCAAAAATGACAAAATCAAGCTTTTCGCGATTGATTTGACTGTGCTTATATAAAAGGTAAAGTAATCTGGGGCTAGCATTTCCCCCCAGTTTTCCGGTATGATTGCGTCCGCAGCTCGGGGCGCTCCCTGACTTGCTACAATTCAAATTACGGAGAGGTGGCTGAGTGGTCGAAAGCGGCGGTCTTGAAAACCGTTGAGGGTTAAACCTCCCAGGGTTCGAATCCCTGCCTCTCCGCCATTAAATCAATGGTTTAGTAAATTTCCAGGTTTTCCCTAGTTTCCAAAAAATCCAATTTTCTAACATTTTGCAAACCAAACTAAATAGCGCTTTAAGCTCAGCGGCTTTGCTCCCCCGTTAGTGTTGTATGTCTCTAATAGATTTACTTTACGAATGGCAAACACTTGTCGGTGCTGGCATCGGTGGGGTGTTCGCTTTGGTTGCGGCAATATATGTAGCCTATGATGCGCGCTTCCGTGAAACAAGAGTTGCCTTTGTGCAGCTTCTTAACGATTTGGTTATTTTCACTGGATTATGGGATCAATATCAAAAGCATTTGGAAGATATTCGTTCAAGCAAATATGGAAAATTAAATAAAGAACGCTCGCTTGCTCTTCAAGTAGCTTTCATCTATCGCAATTTTCGGAAAATTTCATCTCTCACCACTCTAAACATGATCAGGGTAGGTATTGTTGATCCCTGTTTAAATTCACATTTGACGCTTTTCTTTCTTAATTACAATGCATTTGTGGAAAGGCTTGATGAAATAGAATTTCCAAAGAATCTTCCTCCAAGCGGTTTGATTGATTTCGCGTTTGGGAATGCTGATACTATTAATTCCTATCGCATTACGTCTTACTATGAAACCGCTAATTCACATGCTCAGTGCATAGTAGATTTGATTGAGAAGCTACTACTAGGGAGGTACTCATTTTTTTGGAGGATCGCCCGGTATTTCAAAATATTTGTTTATCACCCAAAATGCTACAGGGTGATTGAGTCAGGTGAAATTGACGAGTTCTACTAGTCGTCTTCATCAGAAAATAGATCATCAACTGCTTCAGCCGCTTTTTCCTGCATTCCTTCCAACACATGCGCATAGGTATCAAGCGTAAACGATACCGTACTGTGTCCAAGTCATTCGTTGATAACGTTTATATTTTTGTTTAGGAGTTGTGAAGCGTGCGAATGCCGCAAGTCATGGAACCGTTTTTTAGGAATGTCCGATTTTATCATTAGGGCTTCAAAGCCTTTGGTTAATCGGTCCGGGTTCAGAAGCGATCCGTCGGCATCATGGAACACTAGATCATTGTTTTGATAGTCGGTACCTAATTTGAGTTTTTGTTCAGCGATGAATTTTTTCTGATTGCGCAAGCATTCAATTGATATTTTTGGAAGGGCCACACAGCGTAAATCGTTCTTGCTCTTGGACCGTTATAATCTATGCTCTGCACGAGTTTTTTCTAATGACTAATTGACTGAGAGCGAACTATTTTCAAAGTTGACCTTTTCCCCGAAAACTAATCCATGACATTGTAGAGATTTCCAGTTAAATCATAATACAATGATAAGAAAACCTAGGAGGAGTGGGAAAGCGGTATTCAATACGCATTTTCCAAACTGGCATTTCGAGAGGCCTGGAAAAGAATCATTAAGGAAACAATTTGTTATCAGGATTTTGTGGATTTTATGAAAGATTGCACTGGGAAATGATAACGTTAGAATAAAAGCAAACCAAGCAAAAGGTCGATTTATTAGCCGAGCTTTTTTGCTTTGATTTTTGGGTGCAATCGTTTTTCAAAATAGATTTCTAGTGCTGCGGCCCAGTGGTTTGCGTCAGGATCAATTATATTGAATAACATTAGGCGTGTTTCGAGATCGCTTCCAAATTTTTTCATCTGATTTCCTGTATCATCGCGAATGTGTTCAAGTGCTCGCTTCTGAGAATTTGATAAGCTTCTTCCTACTCTTAATATGCCGTACGTCGGATGAAGCCAAACATAAACTCCAGGGTGGTATATGTGCTCTTTTTTCGACTTTTCAGCTTCTTCGACGGATAATTCAAGAATGATGAATTTATCCGCTATCGCTGAGAATTCTTTGTTGAAAATCGCAACAACTTCGTTTGTAAAGGTTGACATGTTTCAGATTCCAGGTTGTTTCGAAGACGTGATTGGCGCTTGATCCCAATCAAATTTTGGGCCGATTCTATTGAATAATTAGTGATAGTTTCTTTTATTTGGTATTTGGCGTGGTATTTTGAGAAATTTGAACTTAATGTACACAGTTTATCTGATTTTCTCAACTTGAGTCGATGTCGTCTTGCTGAAAATCTATCAGTTCTATCAATTTATGCCTGAAATTTGGATGGAAGGATTCTTTCAGAAATGTGTTATGTGCTCCAGTAGGCGCGTAAATCAATTCGACATTCAAATCTCCCACAGTAAGAACCATGCTGCTGCAATAGTTTGTTTGTCCTGATGTGCGAAATGCACGGGCGATACGGCTACTGTCTGAAACCGACTACCGATGGCTTTTTTGAAAAAAAAACATAGGGGTTTGCTTTATTGGTCATACTCGCTTTTAAAAAAGAACTTATGTCGACTGGTATGCCACTTTCGATTATTCGACATCCAAACAATTTAATGAAATATATATGCATGTATAGAGAGGACAAATAAAAATTCGATTTGAAAGAATTTGAAAGGCGTTTTCTTAACTTACCTTTCTTATTCAGCGGGAATTTTCTTAGATACTCAGAAAGATCCTGCTAGGCATAGTCGTGTACTGAAGTTCTTTTGTTGTTGCGATCTTGGCATATCAATGCCTCAGACTTAAAATGGTCGGACTTTCGACTGCCGATAGGTACATTTTTTTTCATCGGAATGGTAATAGAGAGGGTTTTGCTGGCTGATATCGCCAAATAGGTTCTTGATGGCAGAGGTTTTGATTAAATGCTCTCCGGAATTTCCTTTGCTTTCACATATCCAGATGTTCATGTTGCTCCAATCAGGTAGATTTTGGTTTATTCAACAAATTGAAATAGTAAAACGGGCGGGCTTGTGCTTTTCTAATTTCATCACCAAGTCGTGTGGAATTTGAAATAACACAGGTGGTTCATTGTTCGTATCTTTCGATGTTTGTGATCCGGATTTGATGTGCTTAAAATCCAAACTTCTCAGCAATAACCCCACCACTAAGCATATATATTTCCTGCCTTCTATTTATACATAGATATAATAATATGTATAGAAATACGATGAATCTATACATATAATGGACCTCATATATACTAAACGCCGGTTTCTGACATAAGATGGACAATTCTCCCGCTAAATTACCTATTTCTGATGAGTCTTTATTGGAGTCAGTCCAAGTTTATAAGGCCCTGACCACTGCCCATCGTTACCTGGCAGAATTGAAAGGGATGGCCAAGTCGATCCCGAATGAAGGCATTTTAATATCCACGTTGACATTGCAAGAGGCCAAGGATAGTTCGGCAATCGAGAATATTGTGACCACTCATGATGAGTTGTTTCGAGTGGGTGATCTTAAACGCGAGAAAATTAATCATGCGGCGAAGGAGGTTGAGAATTATCAGGCCGCTTTGCGCGAAAGCTATAATCAAACTCGGCTGAGCAAGTTGATTCGGTTTGAGGATATTTTACAGATTCAGGCTGTGATTGAACCGAATAAATCCGGTATCCGCAAAATTCCCGGTACGGTAATTGGAAACGCGAGAACTAAAGAAGTTGTCTACACACCACCGCAGCTTCCCGAAGAAATTACGGCATTGTTAGCCAATCTGGTGGACTATATTAATGATGATGAGTTGTCTGACCTAGATCCTTTAATCAAGATGGCGGTGATACATCACCAATTTGAAAGTATCCACCCGTTTTACGACGGCAATGGTCGAACCGGCCGAATAATCAATATACTTTACCTGGTCAGAAACGATTTACTCGATTTGCCGATTCTTTATTTAAGCCGTTACATTGTTCGCACCAAGTCCGAATATTATCGCTTATTGCAAGCTGTGCGTGATGACAATCGATGGGAGGAATGGGTATTGTATATTCTCAAGGGGATTGCGCAAACGGCAAAAGAAACAATTGAGTTTGTTAATGATATTAAGTTTTTAGTTTCCGCAACAAAAACTCGCATGCGTTCCGAGTTAGCAAATATTTATAGCCAGGAACTACTCAATAACTTGTTTTTTCATCCGTACACCAAAGTGCAATTTGTTATTGAACAAGTAGGTGTATCGCGAATTACCGCAACCAAATATTTAGACCTGCTAACCACACATGGGTTTGTTGAAAAATACAAAGTGGGACGGACTAATTATTTTGTTAACCGGGCTCTAGTGGAGTTGATTATGAAACAAGAAGAGTAGGAGGAAAATTCCTTCAACAAGGTTTTATAACTAAAGACCGAGTACGCTTTAGAAAATCAATCCGACTCCCAAGCTTGATCAAATTTCCCTTCAAGAAAAAAATACAACACACTGCTTTGTTGTACAAAGCGCAAGCGTACTCCGCAGTCCATAGATACGCTTTTACTGCCATTGGCTAAATTGTCAATTGTTGAATATGTGCCAGCGATAAGTTGTTCCAGTTCGTATGGCGTGTTTACTTCGCTAAA
>JAOUJM010000492.1 GCA_029883265.1 Gammaproteobacteria bacterium | reverse complement strand
AGAAGTTAGAGAAGGAAGTTGCATAAAAAAATCTAGTTTGACTAAATTAGCTTAGAACCTTTTAGTTGCGGACGCATATGTTTAAAATTTGACGTGAGTTTGCGTAACTATAAATAATTAGAAAAATAGAAAACAAGCTTAGGCTTTACTTGTTTTCTATCTTGCAATATGCAAAAACCAATAAACAAAAAGAGCAACATCTAAGCCGGTGATAATGCAGATTAAACGTTAACCATTTTGTTAAGAATTCGCACAACGATTCACTCTAGGGCAAACATTTACCAGCTAAACACGCTTGATATATTATTCGTTTCGTCTAGCTCATCGACATTGTTTTGTGTGTCTACCATCATATATGCGTTTCCGCTGCTTAGATCGCTAGTAAAAAAATGTTTACCATTTTTACTACCACTCACAGGAACGCATTGTGCTATTGGAGAATAAGCACTTCCCTCAGCGCCTGTCGAATCAGTCGGCGGGCTGGCTCGATCACCCCATGAAGCCGTACTATAGCCGCTAGCGCCTCTTGTGCCGTTATTAAAGATTGTATATGAAATCTGTAACTCGGCTCCCACTTTGGAAACATCGGTGATGGTAATACTGAGATCGGCTTTGCTTCCATCGCCACCCGGCTGATTGAGATCAATAGACGCAATCGCTATATCCGATACTTCTTTTTTCTGGTCTCCTTTGTTGGATACCTTGTCTACGACAAAATGAGTAGTGGAGCTGGAGGGATCATAATAGTAGATCGTTTGGCCTGTCGCTTGATCATACATATCTATATATGGATAGTATGTTGCTGAATCAACCGAACAATCGGTTATGAGGTTCACTTGTGCTATGGCATTATTTACATCATTAACTCTGCTTGATCCAACAATGCCAATGGTTCCACTTGCTTGCAATTGAAACGTTATGTAGTCGGTATTATTTTTAACAGGAACGTTAACATTGATAGCATCACCTGTGTTTGCAGCGCTACTAGCAAAGCTTGGGCTATCTGATAATTCCGGCATTGTGGTAAAATCAAACGCTATGTCATCAGTATTAGTTTCGGCTGCGCATGCCACTAGCGCTGTCGAACACAACACAACATATAATTTGTTCAAATTTCTCATGTAGTCCTCACATTGTCTTTTTTAGTATTCATTAAACGCTTTTGAGCCTGTAACAAAGTAGTAAAGTCGAAACTGAGTCAGGTAGCGCAAATCTCGACCAACATTGCTTGACCGGGCCAATAGTATCGAACATCGAATCCATTAGGTCAATAATACGCTTCCTTTATGGATTTCACCGAGGTTTGGAATAATGCTAATCAATGGATAATTAAAACCAGAAAGCCTGGTAGACAGTTATAACCAAGGAACCTAGTCGGTTAAAAAAACGACTGCAAAGGTTTGAAAAACAAAATCGCTCATGCTCAACAGGGTTGGGGGTTGGACGCAGAAATTTTAGAAAAAGGGCAGCGTCAATCGAATCAATTTGTCGAAAGGGGCTCTAATCTTTTTAGTTGAGATTGTTGTAAGGGAAGCTGTAGATAATTTTTGAAATTGCCTATTAAAAACCCGCAAGAGGGGAAATAAGCGATATGAACTAAGAGGCACCGGCAGCGTTTGCCAAGGAAGTGACGAAAAGTATTGAATCAAAAGGATCTGAGTGATTTTAGAAATATGCTAAAAAAGATCATTTTGAGGTAGCACTCAATGTTGAACTCGACGATCACCAGGGTTACGACAAACACCAGGCGTCAGGCTACCCAAACAGCCGCAATGGCTACTCCACAAAAACATTGGTGACTGATA
>JAOUJM010000490.1 GCA_029883265.1 Gammaproteobacteria bacterium | reverse complement strand
GCAGCGGCCCCATTCACGGCATCACGCAATGGGTACCCCCTGTTTTTTAGGGGGCGAGTGATCAGGGGCGTGTTTCTTTGGTTACTCTTCTTTGCACGAGCAAAGAAAGTAACTCGCCCATCAAGGGCGAAACAAATGTGTCCGACTAAGAAAATAAAGAGAAGAAAATAATAATGAAAAAATAATGAAAAAAAGCTCACCAGACAGTGCGCCACCTGACTATAAATGTAAATCCTCTGGATTGGCCTTTATGAGCTGATCAATTTCATATATCAACAGATTAATATTAGTTTCAAGTTGTTCCTCGATATTATTGTCTATCGCATTCTCCAGTTGATGGGCGGCATGCCTTAATGCGGGCGTTCCACAGCATCGGCTGGCACCATGGATCTTGTGCGTATTATCTTTAAGCCTGGTTTTGCTGTTGGACATAAATGCACTTTCTATTTCAGCGCGATATATTGGCAATTCTTCAATTAACATGGCAAGCAATTCAGTGGCCAGGTTTTCATTGCCCGCCGCCAACTCTATCGCTTCATCTCTAGAAAAAGTTTCAAGTTTGGTTTTAGTGTTTGTGGGGATAGTTTGTGGTTTGATTTCGGGGCTCTTATATAACCATTTATCTATAGTGTCCTGTACTAGCTGTTCGCTAATTGGTTTAATGAGGAGGTCATTCATGCCGCTTTCAGTCGCTATGGTTTTTTCTTTAGCCATTGCGTTGGCCGTTAATGCGATAATAACGGCTTGATTTTTACTTTTCAGAGAACGAATACGTTTTGTTGCTTCATAGCCATCCAGTCCTGGCATGTGGATGTCCATGAATATGAGATCGAAGTCCTGTTTCTTTGCGCATTCAATACTTTCTTCACCAGATGTGGCAGTGACGGTATTTGCGCCCCGGCTTTTTAGCAGTAATTCAGCAAGTTTTAAATTAATATCATTGTCATCGACTACCAGAATGTTAAAGCCAGACCAGTCTTTCTTGTCTGAGATTGTTGTGTCTTCTTGTACATCAGTAGTTTCGTTTTTTTCGATAATATTTGTTAGTGAGTTCTTAATGTCTACCTGTTTCGATGAGCGAAATGCGGCGTCGTCGAATCCAATATGACAGATATTTTTCAGTTCTTTATATGAGCGAGTACTCACAATTGCCAAACTTGGAATGTCGGTATTTTCAGGAATAAATTGTTCCTTATCTTTTTCATGCAAATCAGGACGGTATATGTTAACAATCTGCGCGTCAAAATATTCAGGACTATGTTTATTATCCGAATCAAGATGGCTTTTGTGATCATAGACGGCTACGGTGTAGCCCCATGATTCAAGCATCGATATGGTCGATCTTCGATGGTGAAGATGATTGTCAATTAATGCAACATGTTTGTTATTATGTTGTTCAAGGATATCTGCTGAGCTTTTATTAATGCACTCGACCGGTATTGTGAACCAGAAAGTCGAGCCTTCACCGTATACGCTATCAAAACCGATGCTTCCATACATCAGGCGTACAAGATTTCTGGATATAGTCAGTCCGAGTCCTGTGCCGCCAAATCTTCTGGTGATAGAGCTATCGGCCTGTGAGAAAGCGTCAAAGATCGTTTTTTTATGGCTCTTATTCATGCCGATGCCAGTATCGGAGACGGTGAATTTAATTCCTGCATCTTCGTCACTGGTCCCATCGTGCTCAATGTTCAGGTGTACATATCCTTTTTCGGTGAATTTAATGGCATTTCCAATAAGATTGGTAAGTACCTGCCTTATTCTTATGTGATCTGCCTTTATAATTCTCGGCACATTTATTTGAAGGTTATATAATA
>JAOUJM010000491.1 GCA_029883265.1 Gammaproteobacteria bacterium | reverse complement strand
AATGACTAAGTTCGCGCTGATTTGATATAAATGCAGAGGATTCTAGGACAAACCTTCGATTTAGCCGTTTTAAAAATGGTTGGAGGGGCTAGATTCTATGAGACGGCAACCACAAACTTAAAACAAGAGGCGTGAGCTGCACAATAGTGTATAAACACAATTCAGGTGAAAAGTACATTCTAGTGAACCTATGGTTAAATTGGTTTAGTTGTTTTTTTTGATACATTAAATAAGCTTTCTCCCAATAAAAACTTAAGCTCAGCAGATCAAAAAACTTAGCTGTTTTTTTTGGGAAGAAAACCAATTATTCACACAGTTTTATAGTTCTGACGGATTAGTCACACATGGACTTGCAGCGTGATCACATATTGCATTCCATCAGCATTATGCAAGACCACCAATCTTAGTATTACAGCTAAACTTAGAAATTCCGTTGAGGGATATCACAAAGACCTTGCAGTCACAAAACCGAAACGTCAGATCCTACTGCAAGCATCAAATCAATTTCGGTATAAGTTTTGCTAAATTTTACAAGTCAAATGTTCACTAGAATTATGTTCTCCTTTTGTTTCCGAAAACCGGCACATAAAGATGAAGCTTGAGTATGTTCTGCGTATTCAAATGGAGGGCCATTATTAAAAAACCGAGGAAAAGGAGATTTCGATGGCACGACTTATGTTATTTTTATTGCCTGTTATTGTTTTATTAAGCGCATGTGGGGACGATACCACTCCGGCAAGTAATGATAGTACAACACTCACCAATATATATCGTTTTTTTATAGACGCTAATAGCGATTTAAACTATATAAACGCAAAAAGTTCCACTGACACCGGTATTGTACAAACATCTACTCCCGCCAATTTCAATATCGCATCAGCTAACTATTGGGGAGCCGTGAGCGGCGGAACCGCAAATTCTACTGGCGTATCAAACTTTCACCCCAAGGCTCATTTATTTAATAATGGCACCAACATAATCAAGGTGTCATCCGTCGTGGCAGACGGTACACCAACAGCGATACAAGTCTCTAGTGAAGCGGACTTAGCCACGTATTGCACAGACAGCAACGAAATCATTCCTGATTATGCAAGTCCGAATAATTCGATCATTATGTATAAAGTTTTAATTTCTGGCGGTAATTGTAGCACTGGCACCACTGAACGACGCTGGACTACTTTAGGCGCTGCAAGCACGGATGCAGTTACCGTAGGTGGTTATGGTTTAATACGAGCGCTATACAATAGCGATGGCAGTTTATCAAAACTATTAATCGATAATAGTAATGTGCTTAATTTAGTATCGCCTGATCAAGATGCCGCAAATCTTGTTGCCATTACCATGGCCGATGGAACCACTCCTGCAGCGATCTCCAATGCAGATGTGCTCTCAGTGGATGCCAATAACAAAATGCTGATCATGATTGATGACGCCAATATTTACAGCTTTGACCCTACAGGCACAGCGCTATCAGCGCCAATTACAGCGACGGTTTCCGTTGATTCTACGAATTTCGTGCGCGATAGCACACATCTATACTATAGTGATCTTGCCAATATTTATCGCATTGCTATGGATGGTTCTGAAACCTCAAGCACTCATATCGCAACTGCTGGCAACACCGTTAATAGTATGGCCCTCACTCCTACGCGAATTGTGTTTCAAACGGCGGCAAGTGCAACCGATGTTCATAGTGTGTTGAAAACCGACGACACCTTAAGCGCAACCATTGCCACTCTAAAAGACTCAAGTGGCACTACAAATATTGTTGCAGACCAAATCGCAGCCGTCGCTGGTGAGTGGATTTATTATAACGA
>JAOUJM010000234.1 GCA_029883265.1 Gammaproteobacteria bacterium | reverse complement strand
TGGCGGTTTTATTGGGGATGTCACCGTATCCGCGGTAAAACGTGACATCGGCGTTAAAGACAGTGGCAGCATGTTACCTGGTCATGGTGGAATTCTGGATCGAATAGATAGCCTAACCTATACTGCACCGTTATTTTTTCACTTCATTTATTATTTCTATTACTAATGAGCATACTTTTTCGATTTCTGTATTACGGAATTTTTATTCGCCTAGTGGTGCTGTTTTTTCTTGGATTGAACGTTAGGCAGCGCCAGCGTTTACCAATGCAAGGCCCCGCGATTTTAGTTTCTAATCATAATAGTCATTTGGACACAATGGTTCTGATGACACTAATCACTCGCCATGGTATTCCTCTGCCCAAGCCGGTAGCGGCCGCAGATTATTTTCTTCGCAATCCGCTAATGCGTTGGTTCTCTACCAAAGTCGTTGGCATCCTCCCCATCAAACGCAAAAAAGATCACGCCAAAGAAGATTTGTTACAGCCTGTTTATGAAGCACTGGAGCAAAGTGAGATTTTAATTTTTTTTCCTGAGGGTAGTCGTGGTGAGCCGGAGAAACTGGCAGAGCTTAAGGGTGGTATTGCCAAGCTTGCGGAGAAGTATCCGCAAGTACCCATTGTACCGATTTGGATGTATGGCCTGGGTAAATCATTACCGCGCGGGGAAGCATTATTAGTGCCTTTCTTTTGTGACGTATTTGTCGGCGAAAGCCTTTTCTGGCAAGGAGAACGCAAAGTTTTGATTGAGCAAATTAGGCATTCATTATCAACTCTCGAACAACAAGCGGGACGTTTGCACGATGAAGATTTATGGTAGTTTAGAATGTCTAAATGAGTTTGTAAGGATAAGATTGCACCTAATTTACCTATTACAATTGTAGAGTCAAATGCTAAGTCAGGGGATTCTTGAGATCGACACTTAAAAATCCTTCACAAATAATATCAGCATGTTTTATCATTTTGTTCTGGCCCTATTTGAAATTTCACAAAAATAGAAACATCGACAAAGTTTTGCAAAATCAAACTGAGAAATCGATTTGTGGTGACGATGAATTGCATGCTCAACATGAAAGGCGATCCATTCCATTTTTTCCATTTACTCGGCTAGCATAGGATACTACGCCCATTATTTTACAATCGAATTTAAATAAGAAATCAATTGATAGTAAAAAGTTGTTACGAAGCTTACTGAATATTATGGCTGTTTATTATAGTAACTCAATTAGATGTCAATTCAGGAGAAAAATCATTGTCATTTCAATTTTTCTTGTTTCTGCGAGTAATACTTGGGCGTGGTGACGTTTGATGCTCAAATTTACCTGGTATTATGAGAGAGGGGGCGAATTGGTACGTATTATCGGGAAATTGCTTGGCCTTTTTGAACGCACACATATCTTTATTCTAAATGATGAAAAACCAAGCCCGCTAGATTAGTGTCAGAAAGAAAATAAATAAAAAGGAATAGAGAAATTTCAGCTTGTGTCAGAAGATAATACCAAAGCAAGAACATTGTCTTGGGTGTCCCAGAAATACCACACGGAAAATCTATTGGACTTTTTTTAAAAACTTGAATTCGCGCCTAGATTCTGCAATCAGAAATGGCGACTAATATCCACGGAAAAATAAAATGGCATTAGACCAACTTCGGGGAAAATAGAAATTGATTGTGCTTGATTTGTGGAGAGCAATCCGCCACTGGTCATAAATGACCAGGTTTTTGTTTTATTAGTTCGGCCATAAATAAAGCCCAATAATAAACGTGTGTTTGGCATGCTTAACAAGGCCGAATCTGGTGCTTGGGTGTTTGCAATATCCGCATAGAAGTCATGATGGCGTTGTGAAAATTTAATATAAGTGAACTCAGTGATTTGCAAACGTAAATCCGCTGCGAGAAACCAATTATTGCGATAATAGCCCGGTTGAAGCGTAATACTACTGCTTGTGCTGAAATGTGTGCCAAGAATATTATCCGCTGTAGCCAGAGATTGAGCCAAATAAATACCAGTATTCCAGACCTGATCGTTTTTAAACAGGACACCCGCACTAAGTTCGATATTCCAGGAATCAAAATCTTTGAGTAAGAAAATGGGTGTAGAAATTTCAGCTTGTAAATTCAAGTCTCGCTGAATCAGTTTAATGGGTAAGCGGCGATTATAGTTTAAGCCGGCGAGAAAGACGGAATTATGCATAGCCAGTGAATGTTTACCAGGTGTCAAATTGCCATAAAACACTTGCGCGTTAGCTTGCGTAGTCACTATGAAAAGAAAGGAAAATAAAAACAGGAAATGACTTCGCATAAACATCACTCAAGTAAATAAGTACGGATTTTGTCGATGGCAAACGTCGCGGCAGTGCTGTTTGCCATGAAAAAGTGACCAGCGTTTGCGACTTCAAAAATATCGACAGTAGTGAATAGGGGTACATGAAATTTCATTTGAAAATCAAAACCAAGATTACTGCATTCAGCACCGAGGATGAGCACCTTGTTGGTATAGTCTGTAATTTTCGTGGTGAAATCAAAATCCGTAAGAAGTTCGCGTGAAGCCACATACGAAACATAAACACCAAAACGCCAGGTTGGAAGCGGTGCGTGATTCTTGTTGCAATAGAAATAGTCACTCACGGCGTCGTCAAAATTAATCATCCATTTATAGTCAAGTTGTTCGTGATCCGAGGCTGAAAGAAACTCGGCATTCCAAAGCATTTCCTGTAACCAGGTTTCGTGAATAGCATATGTGATTTCTTCGGCTTGCTCATTTATATGACTTGATAAGTAACCGGGTTCAAGGAGAATTAGTTTGTTTACGTCCGCGGGAGTTTCAGTGGCAATCATGACGGCATAAATTCCGCCCCAGGACTGACCGATAATTCCTACCGGATTACTTGGCGAATACAGATTTTTCATCGCATAAAATTCATCGCGCCAGTATTGAAAAGAAATTTCGTCGCGCGTAATTCGTTCCGATAAACCACTCCCGCGTTGGTCCCACATCACTAAATAATAGTTATCCGATAAAGGGGATAGGGATTTTAAATGTCTAAAGTCGGATCCAGGCCCACCATGTAAAACAAAAATGGCCGGATTTGCTGGGTTTCCAAACGTTTCCACATGTATTGCACGATCATGCCCGGCAATGTTAATAGTGACTTGTGGTATATTTGGGTTTTGTTCTGCGGTCGCTGGAACAATGGCATTTGGCGCTGTCGGATCTTTAGCACCACAAGCAATAGTCACAAAGATCAGGCCAAATAAAAAAACATAGCGTAAAAACATAAGAATTTAACAATTCCTCAAATGTGCTATTAGTTAAGCAGAATTTGAAATTAATTCAAGATATTTATTGGTTTTTCCGAGCAGTTTGGAATGATAAAAATAGCTAGTC
This sequence comes from Gammaproteobacteria bacterium, assembly GCA_029883265.1. Classification (GTDB taxonomy): domain Bacteria; phylum Pseudomonadota; class Gammaproteobacteria; order S012-40; family S012-40; genus JAOUJM01. Next base: position 3,914 of record JAOUJM010000234.1, on the reverse strand, counting down.
AGGTTTTTTGTCTTGAGGGTGTCGTATTCGGTGTGTTGGGTCAATTCGCGAATAAGAAAAAAATCTGGAGATCATGGACGTCTATAAAAAACTAGTGAAGCAGAAAACAATGCTATTGCTTGCTTTCAATTTGTTCTAGTGTGCTTAGGTAGTCACGCCATGGCTGGTCTTCAATGAGTAAATCTTTAATAAGTGCTTTGCCACTTCGATTGACGGCTAAAACAATGCTTCCCTTTCGGCCCCTAACGGCGCGTTCCAAGGTGCGCGCGTCCGCTTGGGGTACAAAAAAGCGTTCAATTCCCGCATTAAAACGTGAACCACGACAATGGCCGCTAATCATTGCGGTGCAATGTTGCGGTTTTAATTCTGAAAAACTTCGTGGGGATAGGCAAACATAAGCTGGTTTTTCTTGATTGTATTTCATGCCTGAACATAAACCGCTGACACCATAGTCGATACGATAAATTAAATAATGTCCCGAAAGCAGATCACGCGGATCAAATCCGAGAATGGGGAGGATATATTCTTGACCGACATTGATTTTATAAACTTTGTGTGCGACCAATCCGGCCAATGCAATGATCGGAATGACTAACGCGATAATCAGATTGTTGCGAATGAGTGTCATGCCGTAAAACCCTCCGTCCAGTTTTGTAATGGCTGGCGATAACGCTGCCACAACCAAATGGATATAAGAATTAATAAGCCGGAAAGAATTAAGCCGACGCCTGTATAGGCCAATCCACCCAAGGCTTGGAAATAAACAATCAGGACTCGTAGTCCGGCCAAGAGAATAAACAAATTAAATAGCTTGCGTGATTTGATACTGGCGAAATACAAAGCCACGCTGATTAATAATACGACGGATAAAATTGCATAAATCAAGTCAGAGGATATGCCAAAACTAGGTAAGTGAAACAAAAACAGATAAATTGCGATTATGCAACAGAGAATCCATTTTTGTATTTTGCGATAGTGTGGATTCAGTAGTATCAATAACAATCCCAACGCGGCAAAAATATATGAAAACATGAAATAGTTAAGATGATAATTACCAGAACGACCATATAGGCCCGATTCAACCACGACTAATCCGATTAAACCTGTAATTAAGCTTAATTGACGTAGGGCGTTGAGGTGCATGGGAAACCTTTTTGAATATTGAAAAATTACGGCAAGTAGTAGACAAAACAAGGGTAAGATTAAGTAGGTGATGGTGGAGCGTTGATAGAAAAGATGATGCAAAAGTTTGCCATCAAGTAAAAATAAAGCAAATCCAAGGATGAACAAGCTTGCCCAAAGAAAGGGAACAAAGGACTTCTGTGCAGCTAAGGATAATGCAAAGGTGATTGCTGACCAGAACAACAACGCCATGTATAGTTCACCGCCGGTATGAAACACCTGCGAAATTAAACCGATACTTGCGAGACATAATAATAAGAACAAGCTTAAGAGGGCTTCATAAAGCATTGGGCGTTGCCGCTTCCATGCGTATACCACCGCAATCGCCAAAGCGATGAGTATGCAGAAATCCAAACTAAGTTTTATACTGCCAGGAATATCTCGCCAATTAGCTGCAATTAATGAAACGATGCCAATAGCGAGCACCGCGACGCCCAGTGACATGAAACCATATAGGATCCAACTTACCTGTGGTCGTTTCGCTTCATAGGCCTCGATGGCTTGGCATTGTTCCCAGCTAATCAGGCCCTGATTTGCCCAATCGTTTAACGTTTGTTTTAAACGCCGCAATGATTTGTCTCCCATCAATCTGCTCAAGTAAAAAATTCGTGAGCAATATATTCAAAATGCATATATTTGAAATGTGGACAGCAATATTCAAACCGTTAATTGTCTGAGTCAATCGACAGTGACACGACTAACTTGATGATTTAATGCCACCAAGAGCATCGCTCAATGTTTGAGTTGTCGGAACAATCTAGGCTTACTATGACTGAAGCAACTCGTTATTCATTTTGACGCCCACTTTGGCTCGGAAAAACTTGTTTAGGGATGTCCCGGAAGCTCTATATTTCAATGTTTTGGCTTATCTATTTTTTGTCACTGGTGTTGAGTATAGGTGTAAGCAGCTCTTCCCAAAGTTTAGCATCATCAAAATAAAAGCCACCTAAGATGACCTCAAATAATTGTTTGCCTTTGCACATACCAAAATAATTGCCCATAGGCTCGCCTTTATCCATGAGAATAATGAAACGACTTTTTTCTCCATGTTGAAAAAAATCACTACGCTCATCTAGCTCAACGCCGGCGAGCGCTAAGCCGATCCTGCTTGCTGAGAGTTGTTTGCATGCATTAGTGCTTGAAGAATGAAATTCAGCATTGGATGCGAGAAAAGGCAGTGCAAGTTCGGCAGGGGCTTCAAATTCATATTCAATCATGACTGTACCATCTAGCCATTGTTTTCGCTTAAAACGCTCGTAGGTTTGGTGCCCAGGTGGAAGATGCAATCCGTACGGTTCAAGCTGAGCAATTCTTAGCACTAAATCGTGATCTCCTGTTTTGAGGGGTTGTGATGAGCAGGCACTAAGAATTAAGATTAACAACACACCAGTTATTACTCGTGATCGCATATGGTTTGCCTCCTGAGTTTAGAATGAGTATCGTTCAACTTGTTAAAACTAGTATATCGAGATAAACACAATGAAGACAGTTAGTGTAGAGTCTCAATGTTGAAAAAGATCACCTGTTAGTTAACAGGACAATCGTGAGACCCTAGTCGAAAATTGTTTGCTTTACCATTAGGTGCTAGCCACGGTAAGATTCTGCTTAATTTTGATACAAAAATTGAACATACAGGTTATAATAGACTACGTAACCACAGTGTAGCGAAACTATGAAACTTATAATCCGCAATCTTTCACGTTCTACCACTGAGTCTGAATTAAAAGCCATGTTTGAAGTTTATGGCGTTGTTCAGTCATGCAATCTGGTTCTTGACAAAGAAACCGGCGAGTCCAAAGGATTTGCGTTTGTGGAAATGCCAAAACCCGGTGACGCCAAAGCTGCCACCAAGAATCTCAATGGTAGCGAGCTTGCTGGCTCTAAAATACGTGTAAAAAAAGCACAGCCCTAAATTGCTTCAAAATTATCTGGAAAATCGTAAGCTAGAATTCGAAATAAGACTAATAAGATCTTGATTCACTTTTACACCTCTTTCTAGCCGAGTTCTATAATGCAAAATTATTCAATAGGCAGTTCCATGGAGTTGTGTGAAATGGGAGCACTCGTTTCAGTCAACAAAACATAGTTTTATAGCAAGTGTTCTATGATAGAGGAAATGTTATCGATGGAAAATTGCCATAGCGTGGATAGCGTTTGTTGTCGCAAAAAAATATTAGCAAAGCTTACTCGAGCCAGACCGTACCTTCCACAAAGGAACAGTGCGGAGTGTTCATTTGAGTAACGTGTGACTGTTTTTTTTACGTTTTTCCCGCAAATTTAGCTAGATCTAATGGGTATGTCAAATTGTGAGTTGTAAGCTTTTTTAACAAAGCTAGCGTACATCCATCAAAAAGATCTAGGTCAATTCCACAAGTTTAGCTGTCAATGCCCACACAAAAGGCTTAAACGATGTGGAAGCAAATTTGTATGGTTTTGATCATAAATATTACATTATTGTATCGAGCAAGAGTTCAAACATGGGTAACTGTCCGAGCAATTGCATCTTACCAAACTGAATCGATTCCGCTAGTGTGTTTCTGATTAATTCAAAATCAGGAGCCACGGATGAACGACAACACATTAATCCTCACCCCCAAAGAAACCAAACCCCGAAAACTTCGTATCCGTCATAGGGTAATCCCCCCGAAAACTAGCGGTGCTCAAAAGTAGAATTTTCTCGTAAAATAGCGTCAAGAGGAGATTCTAGCGTGAAGAAGTCAAAATTTAGTGAT